>JAWOHU010000227.1:0-4518 GCA_046485025.1 Cloacimonadaceae bacterium (SeqCode)
TGGGGATGATTTCCTGCTGCAGGTCACCCTCGACCTGCTGTCGTCGCCATCTGTTGCGCAACGCTATAGCTACAGCGCGTTTGGCATCTTCCTGTCCGATGACATATTTATCTAGTTCTTCAACGATTTTCTTGGGAGTCAGGGCATCCATATCCTGCATCAGAGTTCCTCAATCACAAAATTACTATTTGTATAGATACAGATTTCGGAAGCTATCATCAGACTCTCTTTGATAATTTCCTGATTGGAAAGCTTGGAATGCCTCGCCAGAACCCGCGCTGCTGAAAGAGCGTACTGACCACCGGAACCAATGGCAATGATGCCGTCGTCGGGTTCCAGAACGTCGCCCTGTCCGCTGATCAGCAGGATTCCGGACTTATCGCCCGTAATTATCATGGCTTCCAGACGGCGTAAAACCCTGTCAGAGCGCCAGTCTTTAGCCAGTTCCACGGCAGCTTTTTTGAGGTTGCCTTTGTATTCTTTGAGCTTGGCTTCGAATTTGTCAAACAGGGAAAAGGCGTCTGCAGTGGCTCCTGCAAAGCCTGCTATGACTTTATCGTTATTGAGTTTGCGGATTTTGATGGCTGTGGCTTTGACCACTGTGTTGCCCAAAGTCACCTGTCCGTCTCCGCCAATGGTAATTTTCCCTTTGCGGAAAATGCCGATTATGGTTGTCCCGTGTAATGTATCCATTTTATTTCCTATAACTTATCTTCATTTTATCTTTCTTCCCTCGCCCATACATGCTAACTAATTATTCTATGATATCTTACCGTTAGATAACCGCTTCCATGCCTTTATCTATGCCTTATATATTGGTCAGATATGCTTAATCATGTAAGGGCGATGTCTGAGCAAGCAATGTAACGCTCATATTTTCAGCATATTAGAGCTAAACCTGAGGTTCGGGAGTATCTACCGGCAGGTCAGAATGTTCAGACTTGGTAGTCTGTTCATCCTGAGGTGGCTCTGAAACCGGCATGGTCGCAGCGCCAGGTTCTGTGTCGGGATGTTTGGTTGCATATTCAAAACGCATTTCCATAGCCTGCTGGAACTTCTTTTCCACCAGCGGTTTGGTCTCGTCAGAGATGTGAGCCAGAATGGTCTCGAAAATCTCTTCCGTGTTCAGAGTTTCCTTTTCCAGAAGCATCTTTGCCAGCTCGTCCATCAGGTCTTTGTGCCCTCGCAAAATATCCAGCGCTCGTTGATGTGAATCGTGGATGAGCTTGCGGATTTCGGAATCCACCAGCTTGGCGGTGTCGTCGCTGTAGATATCTCTGGAGAGAATTTCCTTGCCCAGATAGACTTCGCCCTGGTCTTTGCCAATGGTCATTGGACCAATTATGTCACTCATGCCCCAGACACAAATCATCTTCTTGGCGATGTCAGTGCAGCGTTCAATGTCATTGCCAGCGCCGGTTGTCAGGTCGTTGAAGACAAGTTCCTCAGCTGCCCTGCCGCCCATGAAGCTAACCAGAATCTGCTCCAGATAGCTGCGCGAGTAATTGTTCTTATCAGACAAAAGATAATGTGTTGCGCCGCCAGTAAAGCCTCTCGGGATAATGGAAACCTTGTGCACCGGCTCTGTTTTTTCCAGTAAGATGGAAGTCAGCACATGCCCGACTTCGTGATAGGCAGTGATGCGCTTTTCCTCTTCAGGAATGACTCTGCTCTTCTTTTCCTTGCCCAGAATGAGCTTGTCTTTGGCAGCTTCAAAATCATCCATTTCAATTTGTTTTTTATTCTTGCCGGCAGCCACTAAAGCAGCTTCATTCACTATGTTGGCAAGGTCAGCACCACTGAAACCCGGCGTCCCTCTGGCAATCAGTTCCAGATTCACGTCTTGGCTCAAAGGCACTTTCTGACTGTGCACACGAAGGATTTCTGTCCTGCCTTTGATATCTGGCAGATCCACAACCACTTGGCGGTCAAAGCGTCCCGGTCTCAGCAAAGCAGGGTCCAGAATGTCGGGACGGTTGGTTGCTGCAATGATAATGACACTGTCGTTGGGCTCAAAACCGTCCATCTCGACCAGCATTTGATTCAGAGTCTGTTCACGCTCGTCATGACCGCCGCCCAGACCGGCACCACGATGGCGTCCGACGGCATCGATTTCATCAATAAAGGTGATACATGGCGCATTTTTCTTAGCCTGGTCAAATAAATCGCGCACTCGGGCAGCGCCGACTCCGACAAACATTTCCACAAAATCACTGCCGCTGATGCTAAAAAACGGCACTCCCGCCTCGCCGGAAACTGCTTTTGCCAGAAGGGTTTTACCGGTTCCGGGTCTACCAACCAGAAGTACGCCCCGGGGTATTCTACCACCCAGTCTCTGAAACTTTTTGGGGTCTTTGAGGAATTCTACAATCTCCTGCAGTTCCTCTTTGGCTTCATCCACGCCGGCGACGTCTTTGAAAGTGATTTTATATTTGCTGCCTTCATAGAGGCGGGCACGGCTCTTGCCAAAGCTGAAAGCCTTGTTCTGACCTGAATTCATACCTCTGAAAAAGAACAGCCAGAAGCCGATTATCAGCAGAGTGGGGAACAGAAAAGTGAGGATTCCCACCCAACGTGAAGGCTTTTGGGTGCTGACTTTGATGCCTTTGTTGACGATGTAATTTACTACGTCAGGATCGTCAAATGGCATCAGAGTGTGGCTCTTGATATCATCGTTCTCAAAATAGATGTCACGTTCCAGGAACGTGACTTTTTCCACCTGCCCTGTTTCCACGCGGGACAGGAATTCGCCATACTGCACTTCTTCAAGCTTCTTCTGATTGCTGGACCAGACCTGATAAAGCAGGGCTGTCAGCAGCAGCATCATCAGCCAGAAAGTTATAGACTGATGCGGCTTTCTGGGCTTGAGGGTAGGCAGCATGGGACGCTTGTTTTTATCGCCGGAATCAGGTGGCGACTTTTTATCATTCATGAATATATCTCCTTCTTGAGGATGCCGATGTAGGGAAGGTTGCGGTATTTTTCATTGTAATCAAGTCCGAATCCGACCACAAATTCAGTTCCTATATTGAATCCGACATATTCGAAATTCACATCGACTTTGTGTGCTTCCGGTTTGTCTAAAAGGACGCAGACTTTTATGGAAGCGGGATTATGCTTGCTGATATAATCCTTGATGTATTGCAGGGAAAGTCCGGAATCGACAATATCTTCAATTATGATGACGTCTTTGCCGGTGATATCAATGTCAATGTCCTTCCTGATTTTGACCACGCCTGAACTGGAAGTGCCGCTGCCATAACTCGAGATGGCAAGAAAGTCTATCTCAACAGGCATAGTAATGCTTCTTATCAGGTCTGCCATAAAGACAAAGCCGCCCTTCAGAATGCTGATCAGCACAGGGTTTTTGCCCTGATAGTCAGAAGTAATCTGCAGCGCCAGTTCTCTGATGCGGTCCTGGATTTTATGTTCATTGAACAGAACTTCGGAAATATCACAATTCATAGATGTCATAACGACCTCCGCTGTTATTGAATGCCCGGCTGGCAGCGCGTTTGCGTCCTGTGGTCACAGGCTCGACTGCAATGTGTAAAATCTTATGCGTATCGTCTGTGCACAGGACTCTGTTATCCAGCCTGTAGCCAACAATCCAGACGATTTTTTCACTGTCTGTCAGAATGGGCACTTTATCCCTTTCCAGTTTGGGGACTTTTTCGTCAATGAAAAACTCTTTCAATTTCTTTTCAGAACTCATTCCGGAGGGGATGAATCTGTCTCCGGGCAGGCGTCCTCTCAGCATCAGGGGTAATGTGACACTGTTCAGGTCAATCAGGACGTTGTGCAGCAGCTTTGTATTGGTCAGGTTTTTGGGCATGTTTTTCAGGTATTTCAGAGTAAAGCGCCAGTTCATAAAGACGAAATGAGTGCGCTCCTCATCAATGATAAGTTCCTTGATATCAGTGCTTTCCTGCTGCGGGTCAAGCGTGGACAGAATCAGCTCGTTGTATTGCTTGATGACCCAGATGCCATGTGCCAGCCTAGTCTGTTTGCTGCCTTCGGAAGCAAAGATGCGTTTGATTTCGTCAAAACTATACATGAAAAACTCGTGTTCTGTCTTGCTCAGAGCGCTGTAGCAGGCTCTTAAGGTGTAGAACTGCTCGATGTCGGAAAGCTGCTTGAGAAATTCCAAATCCAGTCTGAGACGGTCTCCGGTGTCTTCTATAATGACTTTCTTGAGCAGTCTTAAGGTGTGGTTTTTGAAGTAATCGTCCGCCTGCTGGAATGTCCTGGACTGCAGAAGCAGCCTGTCTGAGACAGATTTATTGAGATTTTGCTCCAGCCAGGGGATGAGCTCATGGCGGATGAGATTGCGGGTGAAGCGCTTATCCTGATTGGATTTATCTTCACGCCAGTCATATTTGTTATGCTTCAGCCAAGCTTCAATTTCAGCCTTGGAAAATGGCAGCAGAGGTCTGATAATAGAATCTGTAACACGTTTGATACCGCCCAGGCCTGTAATACCGGCACCCCGGGTCAGATTCATCAGAATGGTTTCCG
>JAWOHU010000228.1:0-7749 GCA_046485025.1 Cloacimonadaceae bacterium (SeqCode)
TCATAGAGAATATCCATACTGTCGCAGGTGGGACCTGCCAGAATTATTTCAGAGCTCATCCCCTCCTTATCAAAGAAGATGGGAAACTTGATGGACTCATCGATGGTTTCTATCAATCCTCCGAATTTCCCGATATCAAGGTAAACCCAGTCGTAGATATTGTTCTTGGATTTTTTGGAGACGAGGACAACTTCACTGATTATGATACCCGCATCAGCCACCAGAGAGCGTCCAGGTTCCAAAACAATCTGAGGGATGTCATCACCAAAGTCTTCCTTCAGAAAGCGGGTGATTTCCTCAGTATATTGTTTTGTATCGAGGGTTGGGTCAACATAATTGGCGGGAAAACCACCGCCGATATTTATCATCTGAAGCTCAATCCCGTGTTCCGCAACTGCGTCAAAAAGATACTTGCACCGGGCTACGGCATCATCCCACTGCCCGATATCCCGCTGCTGCGAACCAACGTGAAATGAGATGCCCCAGGGCACCAGACCCAACTCGACAGACTGCAGTATAAGGTTATAAATCATATCAGGATGTGCTCCGAATTTACGTGATAGAGGCCAGTCAGCACCAGTGCCTTCAGTCAGGATTCTGAAAAAGACTTTGGCACCGGGAGCCTGCCTGGCAATATTCATCAGGTCATGATCAGAATCCGTGGCAAAGGTCTGAACTCCATGCTTATAAAAATACGCAATGTCTCTGCTTTTTTTGATAGTGTTGCCATAACTAACCTTGTCAGGCGAAATGCCCAGCGACAAAACCTGGTCCAGCTCATGCCTGGAAGCGACATCAAAATTCGAGCCCAGTTCATGCAGCGCTAAAATGATTTCATTCATCGGATTGGCTTTCAGAGCATAATAAATCTGAGCATAAGGCAGATTGGCTGTAAGCTCGAGATACTTCTGTTTGATTAGTTCCAGGTCAACCACCAGAATAGGTGTTTCAAAACCTGCTGTTTTTTCTTTCAGATAAGCAAACCGCTCCGGAGCAATGAATCTGCCCAAGGGGAAATGATATGGTTCCTGATACATAACTTATCCTCACACAAAGCACTTTGTGATTTACATTATTTACGCATACTTCATTTCTGAGCAATACACTGATGTCAATTTAAATAATCTGCACCTGCATTATCTTTTTCTAATGCAGATGCTTGTACGTCATTTATTTAGATGAGGGCATTGTCTGCAAACAAACAGGCATTATTTTCGGATTCAAGCAATAGCCATGTAGGGTAGGATGAATAAATATCTGCATGACTTTATGCTTGACTAAAAAATCCGCTTTTCATTTATGGAAATCAAATGTGCCGAAGTGGTGAAACTGGTAGACGCAGTGGACTCAAAATCCACCGAGTGAATAGCTCGTGCCGGTTCGATTCCGGCCTTCGGCACCATAAATTAAGGAGTCAAAAAGGCGATCTTGCGCTGGGAAAAAGAATCTTGAGCAATTGAGATTAATCATTTAGCTTGACTGTATATGCGTGATATCTGTATTTGTTCTGAACAAGAAATGCATTATACTTATTTGACAGGAATATGTAACAGCGTCCTGTTTAACAAGAATCCAAAATTGAACTTGGATGGAGGTAATTAATGTTCTGGAGCAATCCAAAAAAACTGACTCTGACAGTGCTGTTGATCACACTGTTTACAATACCTGTAGCAATACAAGCCATATCAGAAGCAACAATGATGTTTCTGGCGATAGAACCGGGTTCCCGGGCCAACGGAATGGGCAATGCCTATGTAGCTGTAGCCGAGGATGCCTATGCTGGATGGTGGAATCCCGGCGCCACAGCTTTCAACCGCAAAACTCAATTTGCCGGTATGCATACTAACTGGCTGGAAGGATCCGGCGTCAATGATATGTTTTATGAATACCTGGGTTGGAACCAGTATTTTGAAGACATCGGAAACCTGGGTCTGAACGTAGTCTGGATGGACTATGGTTCACAGGAACAGACAGACGAGCAGGGTAATTCACTGGGCTCTTTTTCCAGCAATGAATTTGCCATAAATGCCATCTACAGTTCCGAAATCGTTGCCAAGAAAATCGGTCTGGGTTTGGGTTTCAAATTCCTATATAGCAATCTGGGTCCCGGCACAGGTGCTACTGAAGCTGACAGCAAAGGCAAGACCCTGTCCTATGCCTTTGACCTGGGCTCAAAATTCAAGAATGTCATCATTCCCGGTTTAGAAATGGCTGCAGTCTTTCAAAACATCGGTCCGGATGTCACTTATATCAATGATGAACAGAAAGACCCCCTGCCATTGACCTTCAGAGCAGGAGTTTCCTATAAGATTTTTGATACCATCTCCGGATATGATTACGCCGGTGTCCTGCCGGAAGGGACTTTCAAACAGAAACTTACCGTATCTGCCGATGCGGCAAAAATATTAGCCAATGAAGACCCCCTGTATTCCAGAATCTTCACTGCCTGGGGCGATGACGATGCCCAATATGAACTGGAATCCACAGTCTTCAGCGTGGGTGCGGAATACAACTACCTGGATATGATTTCTCTGCGCGGCGGTTATTTTTATGACAAAGCGGGAAGCATTACCGGACCAAGCTTTGGCGTCGGTTTCCATTATACTTTTTCAGAAAAGTACCGGATTTTTGCAGATTTTGGTATGATAACAGCAGGGGATTTGGTTGCTTTCAACAAGACCTTCTCCCTGGGATTGGAATTCTAATTTTAAAAACCTACAAATTAATCTTCTGGCAGGTTTATTCAAAAAAAAACCTGCCAGCTTTTTAATTCGGTGTGAGCATGATTAACAAATCCCGGCTGAAACAGACTTGGTTCACTATTTTGGCTATAGTTGTAGCCTTGAATGTCAGCAACCTGCAGGCGGATAAAATACCGTTACGTAAGCTGACAATTGACCGCAAACCCAAGCTGCACCCCTATGTCAGTCTGCTCAACAATCAACCTCCGACCGAGCTGCAGAAAGACAGAGATATAACCAATAACAGGCTGCTGGTCATTTTGGTTGATTTTCAGGAAGAAACCACTGACGACCCTCTGACCACCGGCAACGGCAAATTCATTCTCACAGCGGATTCTACCTATAAAACGGCGATAGGCAGCCCTCCTCACAACAAGGAATACTTCGAAGCCAATCTGGATGCGCTGAGATACTATTATCTGGCAGCTTCTCAAGGCACTTTCAATCTTGATTATGATGTCTATCCAACAAATCAGCCGGCTTACACACTACCCAATACCATGAGCTATTACAATCCGGCGGGAGCAACTTCTGAGCTGTTTGTATCCCGGATTGAGGAATACTTCAAGACATCTTTCGAACTGGCGGATTCACTCGACCCGGAAATTGATTTCTCACAGTATGCGCATTTTATGATTATTCACGCCGGCTCAGACTGGCAGCATGATTACTTTGGTGACACACCTTCCGACCTGCCATCTTTCTTTATCAGAGTTGGAGAGGGCAAGGAAGCCGTGGTGGACAACGGAAACGTCCTCATCAGCTATGCCTGCAATGTTCCGTCCACCATCTCTCAGGATTTTGACACCTATGAAACCGGCGGAGATGTTTATTATACAGGTTATGGCGCTCTCAACGGCGTGATGGCACATGAATTCGGGCATTCACTCGGATTGGTGGATTTGTATAATGTCTATACTTATGCGCCGATGGTGGGACAGTTTGATATAATGGACAGTGGTGGTTCCAGTGTGACTGAAGATGGCAACAATCCCGGCGTCCTGGTGGAAGGACAGCTGCCTGCTTTACCGGGAGCATTTTCAAGGCTGATTATGTTTGGCGACACATTTAAGAAGAACGGTCTGTTTGTTGAATTGAATGAAACCTTGAACTTACACGATTTGAACAGCCTGATTCGGATTTCAGCTTCCAGCCAGAAGCAGAGTTCTACCAACCCCGTTCCCAATCTTGTAAAGATCCCCCTAAATGCTGATGAGTATATATTAATTGAAAACAGGTCAGTTGACCCCGATGGCGATGGCGGAACTGTTATCAAAGGCGCGCTCGATGGCAGAGTAGCCTGGTATCCGACACCTGCAGACGACCCTGACGACCCTCCGACCTATGAGTACGATTATCTGCTGCCCTCCTTTATTGACATTGAAGGAAGAGCTGTGGGCGGTGGCATTCTGGTCTGGCATGTGGATGAGAAAGTGCTCTACCAGCAGGGGCATACAGCTTCTGACGGCTCGTTTGTCAGCAACTTTGACTACAATACTGTCAACTACAGCTATGCCCGACGCGGTGTGCGTGTCATCGAAGCAGACGGACTGGAGGACATTGGCAACGTCTATTCTTGGTTCTGGACGGGAACTCCTTATGAATATTTTCACACTTTTAAACCGATGTTGGACAGCAATGGAATGTTTGAACACTGGTCCAATGAGCTCTGGAAACCGGTTCTAAATGCTGAAACCAATCCCGCTTTATTGGATTATCAGAAACAACCTGCCTTCTACGGTCTGAAAGATATCAGCCAGCCGGAGGCAGTGATGACTTTCAAACTGACAGCCGGTTTCTTTGATGAAATTTATCCTTTGGGAGAGTCTGATACCTTGCAGGTATCTTTACCTGTAATCAATTCTCCTGTTGCTATGGAAGTTCTTCCGGTCTGGAAAGGGAATTATCTGCATTTCTTTCTGCATGATGAATTTCAGTTGATTCTTAAATGGACCGAGCTCATAGACTCCTTGTTTGTAGGTCCTTTGGAATTTGATTTTGAGCCAACAACCTCTGACCTTAACAATGACACCTATACAGAACTTGTCATACCGCGGGCTAATAGTCTGATGGTGATTGATTTCGGGGGCGACTATCCGGTAGTGAATACTTATCTGAAAGAGGGCAAACCCTTCACCTGCACCCCTATGTTTGCAGGCGGCAAACTCTTTGCTGCAACGGAAGACAGCATCGTTGTCCTGACTCCCGGAAACGCCAATCCCTTTACTCCTATAAATATTCCAGGTGGAGCAACCAAACTGGCAGCCACCACCTACAGAGCTTTTGCTTTATCTCCGGTGGATTGGAATCTTGTCATCCAGCAGACAAACAGTCTTCTGGTTGTAGATCCCGCTACCTATGAAATCAAAGAAAGCTTTGACCTACCTGAAAACTTCACTCTTTATGAGCCTATCATCAACAGATTTGGCTTATACCAGGAATTCCAGTATTTCCTGATGTCGGATGCAGGCAATGTTTACAAATGTTTTGATGACATTGTGACCAGCATTTTCCACAGTCCGCAGTCAATCAAACTGCCCACCAATCTGGCGCTGACCTCCATGCAGAATTACACTTACTCTCCCTCCATCCTGTTTGCCAGAGACAATAGACTATATGCCATAAAGCAGGACGGCTCGCTGCTTCCCGGCTATCCTGTCTATCTGGAAAATTTCACTGCCAAACCTCTCTCCCATTTGAAAGTGCGCCGCTACAATTCCTACGTACCGCAGAACACTTATGAAATCATCTATCTGAAATCCGAGGATGGCGGCTATCGCGCTGTCAATTCCGACGGCAATATCAACCGTCTGAATTGTTTTTACGATTTGCGTAACGATGACAGCGACAGGACTTTCTTCTCTTTCGGAATGCAGCTTTTCTGGTTTTTCAATGACAGTCACGACAGGCTGCTGGCTGCCAGGTTTAATCCTTATCAGGACATCCCTGTTCTGCTCTGGAGCGGCTACAGAAACGACGGCACCGGTCAGGCTGACTTCTGGATTGCAGAACCGGAACCAACCTCGGAAGAATTCACCGCGTTCATCTTTCCCAGTCCTGTCAAAGCTGACTGGGCTACCCTGCGCCTGGAAAATCCGGAAGGAACTGTCACAGTAAAGATTTATGACATCAGCGGAAAATTGCTTTACAAAAATGACTATGCCACTGAGCTGGTCAGTTATAAAGATATACAGCTAAACGTGTCGAAGTTCAGTTCCGGAGTCTATATCGCCGTGGTCGAGAACGGCGGCAGGACCAAAAGAATTAAGTTTGCCAAAGAAATGTAGAGCTATTTTGGAGTCAATGATATGAAAAAAACAGCTTTTTTGATGACCTTTCTGCTCTCTCTGCTGGCAGCTTTTATGCTGCAGGCAAAGGACCCCAACCCTCTGGATGAAATGCTCATCAGCCCTGATAAAGAGCCCCGGGAGATTATTGTCCGTGACAGCCTGACCAATGATATCATCAGAGTCAATTATGAAAAGAAGAACGCCAAGCTGGCTATGCTGATGTCTTCTTTGGTCCCTGGCTCAGGACAATTCTATGCCAATAAATCAGCCATCACGGCATACATCTTTCCCATCATTGAAATTGCTGCCATCGCTGGAATGATATATTATGACAATAAAGGCGACAAGAAAGTCAATGACTACAAAAAGTATGTGACAGAAGATGTGACTATCGAATTTGACGGCTACACCTATACCGGACCGCGCTACTACAGACCCTTTCAGGAAGCTGTGCAGGACACACTCATCAGCATCCACACCCTGGACATATACGACGGCGTTGGCTATGACAAATTCTTCAGTTTGGACCCCACCGACACTCAGCACTTTTTTGAAGACATTGGAAAATATAACAAATACATCTTTGGCTGGGTGGACTGGTATTTTAAATATGCTGAAATTCCTTCAGAATATACAGGCGTCCCGGATCCTCATCCCCTCTTCGTTTTTGACATCACCAATCCAGCTGACCCGCGTTTTAATTCTCCTGAAAACAAATGGCAGTACAATCTGCCTCTGGTCGGAGAGCCCACTCAGGATTTGCCTTATTCAGCACTCAGAAAAGTTTACATCCAGATGAGAAATGATGCCGAGGATGAATACAGAGCTTCCCACAACATCACCTTCGGACTTGTCTTTAATCACATTGCCAGCGCCCTGGACGCTGTCCGCGTAACCAGAAACGTCAATCGTTACTATCTGTCTGACAACGGCGTCAAATTCAATTATTACGCCTCTGTCAGAGATGGCAGGCTGACCCCTATGCTGGGTCTGAACTACACTTTTTAGAGCTTATGATGAAAATCCGCGTACTGGTCTTACTGCTATTGACACTATTGCTTCTGACAGCAGTTCCTCTGTCTGCCAAGTCTATTCCCAAGGCGATGTTGATGTCGGCAATTCTGCCCGGAGCAGGAGAAATCTATGCCGGCAGTCTGACCCGGGGAATGATTTTTACTACGGCTGATGCGGTCATGCTGTTCAGCGCCTGGCACGCTTCCAGTGAAATCACACGTTTGGATGACTCTTTCAAACAGTTTGCCTATGCCAAATTGGATGTTCCGAAGGACAGTTCCGGCGATTATTATGAACTTCTGCATGATTACAGCAATAGCGCTGTTTACAATGCTGAAGTGGAGCTCTATTTCCGCAACCTGGGACTCATCAGATACAACGACCCCGCCTACTACAACGACCAGATTCTCCTTTACAGCATACCCTCAGAGGATTCCTGGCAGTGGGAAAATGATTCGGATTGGAAAAAATATAAGAGCATCCGCAAGGACAAACAGACTCAGATTCTGGACCGTAAACTTGCTATCGGCGCTGCTATTGCCAACCGCATCATCAGTGTTCTGGACACGGCAGTGCTGGTCCGTAAACATAACAAAAAGCTACAGCCCAGCTTTTCCATTACCCCTGATTTCATCAATAACGGCGCTGTTTTCAGTTGCTCATTGGAGTTTTGATATGATTAAATTAAATAGACTAACTCTCAC
>JAWOHU010000265.1:0-4212 GCA_046485025.1 Cloacimonadaceae bacterium (SeqCode)
TCATAGACATGGAGACGGGGTTTTTCACCGATGCCAAGCTCGGACCAGAGGTCTTTGACATGGCGGCGGCGGTTGTGCCTGATGAGGGAATTCGCCAAATCCAGGATGGAGGTAGTGGAGCGGTAGTTCTGTTCCAGGCGGATGGTTTTGACGTTTTTGTAGTCACGCTCAAACTCAAGGATATTGCGGATGGAAGCACCGCGCCAGGAATAAATCGCCTGGTCGTCATCACCGACCACGCAGATATTCTGATGCCCTGAAGCTATCAGGTGGATGATTTTGAACTGGGCGTAGTTGGTGTCCTGATACTCGTCTATCATCACATACTGAAACTGGCTGCGGTATTTGTCCCTGACCGCCTGATTGGATTCAAACAGCCGGGCAGTCCAGAGCAGAATATCGTCAAAATCCATTGCCTGGTTGAGCATTAGCTGCTGCTGATAAGAGGTGTAAACGTTGAGAAAGGTCTTGAAAAAGTCGCCGAAAGCGCCGCTATCATCATTATGGCTTAGGTCTTCAGGCAGCATGAGTTTATTCTTGTAGCGGCTGATGGTGTTCAGAACTCTGGTCAGTGGATATTTTTGAGCGTCAATGTTCAACTGCTTGTAAATCTTTTTGCAGAGGGCTTTCTGGTCATCGTCATCATAGATGGAAAAATTGCTGTGGAAGGGCAGATTTTTACTTTCAAAACGCAGAATGCGGGTGCAGATGGAATGGAAAGTACCGACCCACAAGGTGCGGACAGGGAAGTTCAAAAGCTTTTCCAGGCGCTCTTTGAGTTCGCCGGCAGCCTTGTTGGTAAAAGTGACAATGAGGATGTTCCAGGGCGGAATTTTCTGCTCGATAATTAGCCAGGCAGCTCTGTAGATAACGCTGCGGGTTTTTCCACTCCCTGCACCTGCCAGAACCAGGATAGGTCCCTGGGCTGTGGTTACAACTTCTTTCTGGGGAGGATTTAGCTGTTCAAACAAATCAGTTGTCAACGCGGGCTATAGCCCATTCAGAGAGAGGTCCTTCCAGTCTGCCGCCGGGATAGATTTTATAGGCAGAGACTTTGAAATAGTAAAATCCGGGCGCTTCAATCGGTATCACGCGCGTGATAATGGAGCCGGTGGAGACATTGCCCACCTCGTCAATTCTGGCATAGGCAGAGTTGTAGGCAAGGCCTCTGTAGATGTAATAACCGTCCGTGTTGATGTTGTTTTTAGACCACTTGAGCTCGACATATTTTGATTCTACTCCGGGCCCAGAACCTATCGCAGAAAGCCCCGTTACCCGCGGCGGAGCTTCAATTTCAAGATGGCTGGAGGGGTCCAGCGGATTGGTTCTTTTGAGCTCACAGCTTCCGGCAGCAAGCATAATCAGCAGCGTGAGTAAAAGCAGGCAGGCGTTTCGCATAATCATAATTTATCTCTCTTAGAACCTGATCTGAAAACCGGTGGGAGTAATCTGGACCGGGGCATTGTAATAGTTACGCAGGGTCTTTTGCCAGACATCTGCATTGTACCGTTCAGTGGTCTGCACCACATCAAAAATGTTATATGCCCAGACCACTGTGGCGAAGGTCATAAACACCAGGGAATACTGATAAGGCACCAGCGCATCGTGATAATAGGCATTCATATCATCTATCTGAGTCGAGTTCTGATACTTTTCATAGTTATCCATCGCTCTGTCATAAAAGAAATAGGCAGAACCGAGCATAGCAATTTCGACAGCCAGAATGACCTGACCCTTGGTGTAGCTTCTGGCATTGAATTGTCCCCAGCCGGGGAAAACAGCTGATTTGAGAATATTTCCGGAGATGGATTGAGCGTCCATTTCATAGAGCTGTAGGAGTTTCTGTCTTTCAGTCAGGTCGTATCTGTAATTGATTCTGTCCTCCCACTGCGTCCAGCCGTATTTGGCAGGGTCAGTGAAAGCATCAATGTCAAAGGAACCCTGTGCGCTCAGCTTAACAAACACAAACAGCAGAAAGAGACAGAGCAGAATTCTCTGCAGAAGTGGATAGCTCATTGCATAATCCTTTCGGAAAGTTTGTTGAGAGGGATGATGGAACGGTCTCTCAGATTGACCTGCCAGATGTAATAGAGGTTTTCGGAAGGCGTCATAATATCATAGCGTGCTTCATATTTGTTCTGAGCGGTGGAGAGCAGAATTTTCCAGCCGGAGTCTCTGACTTCTGCCAAAGTGTATTTCTGGAGCAGAAGCTGTTTTTGAGCCTGAATGCGTCTATAGAGCAAGCCGTTTTGGTAGTCCATAACTATTTTTCTGGTAAAGGCAATCGGGTCTTTCTCCGCCTCAATCAGATTGCCCATAATGACGGCACGCTCGTTGTAATCAGTCATCCTGTCCAGCTGATAAGCCTGCTGATAAATCCTGCGGGCTTCAGCGTAATTCTTGTTGTTTTCAAGCTGCTCGGCCTGTGCACCCAGTTCAGCGGCTCGACGGATGTTGTCCTGAATGGTACGCACATTGGCGACTGCCTGATTTGCCAGGTCAAAGTCAGGAATTACTTCATAGGTCTTGTTGTAATACAGCAGTGCGGTGTCAAAGTCACGCACAGCCAGATACTCATTGCCTTTGTCAATATAGAGATAAGCGACGTCACGCAGACGCTTGGTTATTTCATCTGTCTTGGCAGGATAGTATTGCATGGCAAGCAGAAAAAGCCGGTTCGCTTCAAAATAATCAATGCTACGAATGGCATTTTCCGCCATATCCTGATAGATATTGGAAATCTCATAATCCAGCCTGTCTGCGTCTCCGACAGGATATTTCCTGATTTCAAAGAGCTCTTCCAGAGCTATGTTATAGTCACCTGCAATCGCCTTATCCACTGCTGCATTGACATTTTCCGCAATGAATCTCTGGATATAGGGGCGGGCAGCTATTTCAAACGGGTCTTCAGGAAACTTGTCATAGAGGATGATATAATCATTCCAGGCGGAAGTTTTGTCATTATAGCTGTCCAGATAAAGTGCAATCCTGTGTTGCAGGATTTCTGGAATCAGGTCTGTATAGGAGATTTCGCTTAAAATCAAAGTGTAATAGGAGAGTGCTTTTTCAGTATCACCGGCTACCTGAGCCTGAAGCGCCAGAGTTTTATACACCTTTGCCAGTTCAAAATCGGCAACGTCGGAATTTGCCAGTTTTAGGAGCCTGATGCTGAGCGGCCAGTTTTCCTTGTCCATTGCAGCCAGACCCAATTCATAATAACAAACGGAGCGGACAAGTTCCGCCCTGGTCACGAAAGCGCCGTTTTTGCCTTTGTGGATAAACTCGTCCAATTGTTCGATGGCGGAAGCGAATCTGCGCTGGGTATAAAGAGATTCAATCTGTCTGAGTTTATTCTGCTCGCAGGCAGTCAGCCAAAATAAACTGAGCAGCATGAGAACAGGTAAAGCTTTACTGATAAGTGTTCTGAGCCCTTTGCGCGGAAAAATCATACCTGATAAATCTTATCTTCTACGGCTAATTCTACATTGGGCTGAGGATTGTCCTGCAGCCACTGTGCCAGTTTCTCTGTGATGCCGTGAGTCAGGATTATGTGTTTTTTGTGCTTTCCGATAAAAGATATTATCTGCTTAGGGTCCGGATGGAAAGCATCCATAACAATCATATCAGCGCTGTTCAGAAGCGATTCTATACTGCCCAGGGTTCCTATGTCTGAGGTATATACAAGCGTTTTATCACTTTCCTGAAAGGCAAGGCTGTATGCTTGCATGGGATTGGGATAGCTGTTCTTTTTAATGACTTCCGCATAGCCCTTCAGATGGTCATTCAGCACTGCTTTGACCTCGGGATAGATTGTTTCCGCATCCTTGAGTTCATGCACTTTCAGCTCGAAGGCAAAGCGCTGTTCAAAGGTATAGAACATATGCAGTGTATCCATGAAAGCATCCGCTCTTTCCGGCAGAAACAAATCCAGAGGTTTAATTCTGCCTTCCAGGTAAAGCATCTGCAGCACCATATAGAGCCCGGCTATGTGGTCCGGATGATAATGAGAAATGAAAACAGCATCCAGAAAATCTTTGTTGAAGCCCTGGCGGAGCAATTGTCTGGATGTTCCGTCACCACAATCCGCGAGGAAATTTTTGTCAGAAGTTCTAATCACCAGGCTGGACAGATTCTTTTCCAGATTGGGCAGACCGGATCCGGCCCCCAGAATGATAAATTCCATTTCCTATCCCTTCTTCATCTGGTTTTGGG
>JAWOHU010000004.1:0-5070 GCA_046485025.1 Cloacimonadaceae bacterium (SeqCode)
CGCAATGAGCTGATGCTGGTCAAAGGAACTGCCATGGCAGCCACAGTCTGCTTCGGCATTGATCTGGACCGGCAGCGGAAGGTCAGTCCCATTCTGCTTCCGCTCAGTCCTGAAGAGCTGAACCGCCCCTCGCAGCAATGGATTCAGGGTATCATCAGCGGCAGAACATCTCCTGAAAAATTTGAACGCGACGGCATCATCCTTGGCTCCGAACTGGCGCAGAGCATCAATGCCTCAGTGGGTGATTCCCTCCGTCTGCTTGCCCCTTTGGGCACAATTCCCACCCCTTTGGGTATGCTGCCCCGCACCCGCTCCGTCAGGGTTGACGCCATCTTCATTGCCGGCATGCCTGAATATGACAGACTTTACTCCTATGTCCCGCTCTCCGTTGGCCAATACTTCAGCGCTTATGATGACGCCATTGACCATTTTGACCTCAAATCAACCAACCCCAAACGCCTGTTTCAGACCACCCGCCTCTTGCAGAAGGACTTTCCTGCTTTCAAGACGGAAAACTGGAGCAGCTTTGATACAGGTCTCTACCGCGCCATGAGGTTTGAGAAATATCTGATGCTGGTGGTGCTGGGACTGATGTTTGTGCTTGCCTCATTCAACATGACCGGAAACATTTTCAAAACCATTGTCCAGAAACGCAAAGCCATCGGCATCCTCAAAACCATCGGCTATAAAGACGCTGAAGTGGTCGGCGTGTTTCTGCGACAGGGACTTCTGATCGGACTGGCAGGCATTCTGACAGGTGTCTTATTTGCCTTGCTGATCCTGACTATACAAAGCAAATTCAGTCTGATACAGCTTCCCGTCGGCAATATGCCCAACCTCATCCTTCCTGTGGATTTGCGGCTCGCCGATTTTATCATAATTCCGCTCATCGCTCTGGCAGTCATCTGTTTCAGCATCTATCTGCCTGCCCGCCAGGCCGGAAAGATCAATCCCATCAGCTTAATCAGGGAAATAACATAATAGGGTGGAACAGCGGAACAAAAGAACTGATAGAGTCAGAGTTATGACATCAGATCTTTCGGATTGTGTCGTAACACAGATTGGTAATCTGTTGGATGCCGGGATTGTTAATCCCGGTCACACTATTCCACTTTTCACAGTGGAAGAGTGAAATAGTGGAAAAGTGAAAATGGAACGCTGATAGATTATATAGTGCAGCTTCCTTAAGTTGTCAGTCTGAGCATAGTCGAAGACTAAGACACCTGACCGCGTGCCTACCCTTCGACTGGGCTCAGGGTGACACACTTCACTCGTAACCCGTAACTCGTAACTTATAGAAGGAGACCAATATGACCGACCTTAAAGCCGCCTATGAACTGGCGATTCAGAACGAAATCAAGTCTCAGAATCTGTACAAACTGCTGGCTCGCAGTTTTGCCGGCAATCCGGATATTGCTCAAACCTTTAGCAGACTCGTTCCCATGGAAGCACTGCACGAGGAAAAACTCCACACGCTGGTTCAGCAGAAATTCCCTCAGGCAGTTCTCAAACTCGACCCCACCCTGCATCATACCCTGCCTGCAGAGGAACTTAAGGATGCCGATAAAGTCCTCGAATTTGCCATCTCCCGCGAAGAACTTGCCCGTGACAACTACCTCCAACTGGCTGCTGACACGCCTGAACCCGAACTCCAAGCACTCTTCACGGATTTCGCTGCAGAAGAGTCCAATCACAAGACCATCCTGCAGACCGAAATCCTTCGCCTGGACGGTCTTATGACCTGGTTCGACTCCTCCGAGCTTAACGGCATGATGGAAGACTGAAGCGGTGGCCTCAAATCTGGCAATGAATGTCGTGACACAGATTGTCAATCTGCCCAATACCGGGATTGGTAATCCCGGTCAAGAAGAAATCTTATCTTAAAGAAACCTTTCGTGGTTAGATGAAAACCGGCAAGATCCTCGAAATAGAATGCTCCTGCGGCTTTCTGCTCTTCCGCTATTTCAAAGCCGGCAAGGGCAGAATCATCAAGTGCATACTCAGCCGCATGACCGCTGACAATGTAGGTCTCAAAGGCCTACCCACCTTCTCCAAACCGCTCTGCCCCCAATGCCATAAAGAACTCGGCATCATTATGCTCATCCACGGCGAACCCGCCCTCAAGATCAATCACGGCACCATCAAAGACGTCAGAAGATAACCTCCCTGACCCCTTTTTGTCATTTCTGCGCTTTCGGGTTCAGGATTCGGTTTTTTTGACCCTGGGCCGACGGATAAACTCCACTGACGGCGTCTCTGAACGAAGCTGCTGATAGCGCTCCTCCGTCATTAGTGTAAATCCGCAGGCCAATGCTATCTTGGTAATATAACGATTCATAGCCACTGCCGAGTTTCCTAACCGCACTGATTGCTTTGCCTGTTTAACGGTTGTGACTTTCTTTTCGGATTTGGGTTTCTTTGTCTGTGCCATAACGGTCTCCTTTCTTTTTATCGGTTATGGTGAACGCTCTGCCCCCATAAAAGCAAAAAAAAGCCGGCTGCAAGGAGCCAGCAAAAGTTTCTGCCTCACCTTAGCACATTTTTGAGCGGAGCAAAGAGCAAATCGCCGCTGTTATGAATATAGTTTATTATGGAGGTGAAATCTGTCAAGGATAATCAGGGAATTCATAATTCATAATTTTTAGTTTTAAATTCTGCTGTTGGGCATTGACATAGACTGTTAACCGGTAAATCGGTGAATTGCTTTTTCTTGACAGATAAGCATTAGATTATGATGTAGTAGGATAAATAAATACTTGGAGACATCATTGGAAAGAGCATATTATGCAGCCAATATTTCAGAATTTTTATCAACAAAATCTGAAGAGATATTGGGGATTCTGACAGCCAAGAATGAATTTTCCCTGGAGATTGATGCAAGGCAAGCCTGGCAACAAGAGATTAGAATTTTACAAAATGCACTGAAAGGCTACTCTGGAAAAGTATTTTTCGAATATTCAATACCAAGAATGGGTAAACGGATAGATGTTCTTCTTATCATTGCTAATGTTGTATTCATATTGGAGTTTAAAGTTGGAGAATCAGAACACACATCATATGCTGTCGATCAAGTTTGGGACTATGCACTAGATTTGAAAAACTTTCACGAGACCAGCCATCATGTTTTCATAGTGCCCCTACTAATAGCAACAAAGTCCAGGCCCAAAGAAATCATATTCGCTGAGACTATCCATAACGACCAAATATTAAGACCAGTTCTATGCAATATTGATACTATGCAAATTGCAATTGAGCAGGCATTAAATTATTCGGATAATGACAAAATAGATATCGAAAAATGGGAAGATGGCAGATACCTTCCGACTCCCACGATAATTGAAGCTGCATCAGTTCTATATAACGGCCATTCAGTAAAAGAAATATCAAGGAGTGATGCACAAGCGATAAATCTATCAAAAACAACAGATGCAATATCAGAAATCATTGAGAAATCAATGGAAAAAAGGGTTAAGTCAATTTGCTTTGTAACTGGAGTTCCAGGAGCAGGAAAGACACTAGTAGGGCTTAACATAGCGAATAAATATCGTGATCCAAACATAGAATTGCACAGTGTCTTTCTATCTGGAAATCAACCTCTGGTTAGTGTTTTAATTGAAGCTTTGACAAGAGATAAATACAAAAAGGAAAAGCAATTCAATGCCAAGACCAAAAAAGAGAGCATCAAAAAAGACGTTAAGTCTTTTATCCAAATTATTCATCATTTCAGAGATGAATGTTTGCGTGATCCACGACCTCCAATTGAGCATGTAACTCTTTTTGATGAAGCTCAAAGGGCATGGAATGTCAACATGACTACGAATTTCATGGCCAGAAAGAAAGGCAAACCAGACTTTAACATATCTGAGCCTGATTATCTGATATCATGTATGGATAGACACAAAGACTGGGCTGTGATAGTATGTTTAGTAGGAGGCGGGCAAGAAATCAACACAGGTGAAGCTGGAATTGGGGAATGGATTTCTGCTTTAGACAAAGCATATCCCGATTGGCACATACATATCTCCTCAAAGTTAACGGATGAAGAATATTCCGCAAGCGGTGAACTATACAAGCTAAAGAATAGAATGAACGTTTATTATCAAGATGAACTTCATTTAGCAGTATCGATGAGATCTTTTAGGGCTGAAAACGTTTCCAATCTTGTTAAGTATCTGTTGGATATGGATGTTGACAAAGCTAAAGAAACACTATTACAAATAAAGGGAAAATACCCTATCGTGATAACGAGAGATTTACACAAAGCGAAAACTTGGCTGAGAGAACATGCCAGAGGTTCAGAGAGATTTGGTATGGTCGTATCATCTCAGGCAGAAAGACTAAAACCACATGCAATTTTTGTGAAACAAGAAGTAAATCCCATCCACTGGTTTTTAAATGATAAGGATGATGTAAGGTCTTCATTTTACCTTGAAGATGTAGCAACAGAATTTATGATACAAGGATTAGAGTTGGATTGGGCTTGTGTAACTTGGGATGCTGATTTTAGAATACACCATAGTAAATGGGACCACTGGTCATTTAAAGGACACAAGTGGCAACGAATTCTCAAACAAGAAAGGCAGCAATACCTAAAGAATGCATATAGGGTTTTGCTAACAAGATCCAGACAAGGAATGGTTATCGTTGTCCCGCAAGGTGATATTGATGACCATACCAGAAATCCCGATTTTTATGATCCAATTTTCAATTATCTGCAATCGATTGGGTTTGAGCATTTGGAATAAGTTCCTTTATAATAATTAACGAGCTTATCTATACTTCTGTAGAAATGACAATGTGGCTCGGGCAATCCTGCCCGAGAAGGGAAAACGGACAAAATTTGGTTTTACGAAGTCCTAAATTCCCTTTCAGTATAGTGATCTCTGATAGTTTAGCGGGGGAATTTCGAACTCCGGTAAGCAGGGATGACAAGTGATACAGAACAGGTCGAGGTAAAGCGTGTTCTCGGGATCGAGCGGCGGCGCGGTCTGGGCCGACGCGGGAATTGAACCGATGGCAAGCATCGCCGCGGTGACTGCGGCAAGCACGAATTTCATGAGGTCTCCTCCG
>JAWOHU010000018.1:0-6858 GCA_046485025.1 Cloacimonadaceae bacterium (SeqCode)
ATTTATCCATATATCCAGCTCAAGCAGAAAAACTTCCTGGGCCTGGACGCTTACTTCTCCCTTGATCAATGTTCCCTGTTCTCCATCGCCCCGTTTTTCCGGATTGTAGTCAGTTGCCCAACCTATTTCTCCTAAAACCAGAAGTTTGTGAGGATGAATCTGTTCTACTTCGTTATAGTTTTTATCCAGCCACTTAATGGCATTATCAAGTGTTAGACCATTCCACAGTGGATAGATATGTGTGACTATGAAATCCAACTCATCCGCCACTTTTTTACTTTCAGGCTTGTTCCAAAAGTTATAGTCATCGGCTGTGGTTACGGGAACGGAAGTATGGTTTCGTACTGCACGGATGTATTTGACCAGAGTGTTTTGCGCCACTTTATGACCGGACCAAAACACTTGAGTCTCATTGCCCACATTCACGGCTTTGACAATAGTCGGATACTTATTACACAGATCGATCCCGCGCAAGACGTTGTTTATGTTGTTAATTCGGGCTTTCGGATTGTTTTCCTCATTCTCCAGCCAAATACCAAGCATTACTTTGATAGGAAGATTGTTTGCCTGAATAACTTCAAGGATATTTTGAGTATCGTCGTCAGCATTGTAAACCCTGATCAGATTCCAGTATTTTTTGATGATGTTCAGATCTTCCAGAATCTCTGCTTTGCTTGGACCCTCAGCCCAAGGTGCCTGACCTTCCCTGTAGCAACCATAAGAAACCGCTTGTCCTATCCATTTTCCATCAATATAAGGGATAAATTCACGAATTTCAAACGGATCTTGTCTTTCAAATCCCTGTTCTGATTCAAGCTTGCTTTGTACTTCAGCCAAGGTAGCATTACTTTGTTTGTTTATTCCGCATGATGTGATTAATAACACAAGCAAACCTGCACAGGAGAAGATGACAACTAGCTTCCTGATCATTCTTCTTTTCATAAGCGAACTCGAACTGTCTGAACTGAGTTTGCTGCTATTTTGATGTTCGCATACATAGTCCCGAGCTGAAGTTTGTAATCAATAGGGCTCATAGTGGTATTAAGCATTTGAATGCTCAGCACGCCATCACTGTTCAGAGTGGCGCAGGTGTGCAGATCATCTTCTCCTAGATGGCCCCTGCTTAAATCTGTCTGAACTGCCTTGTCTCCGGGACGAATAGTTTGGCTGAATTGGGAAAGAATATAGTATATCGGTGTGTAATATACATGCTGTGATTCGGTATCTATCATGATCGGAGCGCCGCAGAAATTTCCCACATGGTTGGGGCCGCCATCCTTGTCGAGAACGATGTTCCAGTCAACCCAGCCGCTGACCCAGTGATCCAGACTGACGATGATATTGCGCGCATATCTGTGCACGGGTGTATAGATGGGATGATCTTCCACTTTCACGCCTTCCCAGGTCACTGAATAGGCCCAGTCTGTGGCATTAGCATTCCACCAGAAAGCATCGTTGTCAAACCAATCGCTCTCTTTGAATCTGACCGGATCAGTCACTCCACCCGGAGGGTCTTTGCCCAGATCATCTATACAACCCTCGGTGTGCAGAATTGCAAAATCAGGAAACTTGCTGTTAACTCGATCGAACACATCTTCATATACCTTGAAAGTGCTTTCATACCAGTGAACTGCTGCCCCATAAATGAAAGGTGTTGTTTCCGGATCCGCATAAATGACGTCCGTCCAGTGCTCCAGCCCATCTCTGTTTTGATCATAAACCAGGAGTTTAGTTCCGGAATGGTCGCTGCCACGCATCTTTGGTCCCAGGTAGTGTTTGATAAATTCATTTTGTGATTCCGGTGTAAAGTTCATGCTTTCCCACTGCCCGTTATTGCCATGCGGTTCATTCACAGGCGTAATGCCCCAAACATCCACACCTTCGTCTTGATAGGCTTCCAGGTATTTGATTAAGTAATCTGCGTAAACCGGAATGTATGCTTCCTTTAACGAACCGCCGGTGCCTTGCCAGTTGTTTTCAGGCGAGCCGGGAATATACCAGGTTTCGATATCCTTCATCCAGGCTGGAGCAGTCCATGCCGAAGCAATGATCCTTAGGTCCTGATCAGTTTGCTGACCTTTGATGGCGAGAGCTTCTTTGATCATAGGCAGTAGGTCATATGTCTCATCTTTAATGCCTGGAAATTCCGCAGAATCAAAGCCTTCCTTATCTGGGTCAATACTAAAGCTTTCCAGCCTTGCGTCATCAGGCACATCAGCATAGGAGTACTTTCCCTTCACGCTGAAATCACAGGCTCCAATATGAGTGCGGGTTAGGGTAAAATTGGCACCTTTTATTCCGAAAATGTTCTTCATCACTTCTTGTTTTTTCTCTTTTTCCAAGTGAGCCAGAACAAATGCTGAAGACTCTGTGAAAGATGTTCCGATACCGTCTATGGTCTGCTTCACAAGATCAGGATAGACTCGGACAACGGTTCCCTCGGCATTACCACTTATGAAGGGAACATTTTCCTGTGTAGCCAGTTTGTCCCCGGCAGCCGATGTTAAGATAATTTCAGATGTGGAAGTAAGTTCATAAGTTGCCTTGGTTTCATATCCCCCTAAAACAGCAAGGAATAAAACCAGGACCAGTATCAGGAACTGCTGTTTTGACAAACTCTTTCCAAACATCTGAACATCCTATATAACTTAGTTTTTAAGTTTCCACATTTTCAAGCACTTTTTTGTGACGGAGATCAAGCTCTTCCCTGATCTCATAGACTCTTGTTTCAGTCAGTGTGTACTTCGCAATCAACCAGATCGCGATTGCTGAGGTTATTATGGGAATTCCCACATCAAAAATCCTCAGCAGATAGAGGGTTCGCGCTTCCCGACCCGAACCCAGTGCCAGGTCAAACTTTGATACTTTTAATAATACTCCAGTCAGCAGACCCGCCAGAGACATTCCAATCTTAACCATCCACCAGTAGATGGCGCCAAACACACCTTCGCGCCTTTGGTGGGTGGTCAGTTCGTCATAATCGCACACATCGGAGATCATTGCACCCATCAAAGTAAACAGCGATCCCACCCCAAAAGCCACCAGGGGTGTGGCAAAAAGCAGCCAATAAGGATGAGCAGGATTGTAGCCAAACCATTTCAATGCGTATCCCAGCAGTGACAGTGAGATTGTGATCAGGAAGGTTCTGCGCTTACCAATTTTAGTGGCTATCCAACCTGTTAACTGGATCACTCCCAGAGTGAAAATGGATGTCAGCATGCCATACCAGCCCATCAGCTTTCCAGCACCGGAGTTGTTGCCATTGAACAAATAATAGATCATCACATAGAGTGAAAAAGATGCGCCTAATTGAAATCCATTGAAGACCAGGAAGGTTGCGCCGCAGATCTGCACGAAGGGCTTGCATTTGAAGGTTGTTTTGATGCCGCTGAAGAACTCACTCATGTTTTTCCACACACTTTTGGTGAC
Organism: Cloacimonadaceae bacterium (SeqCode); assembly: GCA_046485025.1. Taxonomy (GTDB): domain Bacteria; phylum Cloacimonadota; class Cloacimonadia; order Cloacimonadales; family Cloacimonadaceae; genus UBA5614. The sequence goes on from JAWOHU010000018.1 coordinate 3,430, forward strand.
TCTTTTTACCGGCTCCAGGACTTGAGTTTCCCTCAGGAAAATCGCAGGAATCATACCCAGGGCTGCTACTGCTATTCCCACTGCGATTGCCAGTGTGCGGGCCCCGTGAACAGTATCTCTGAACAGCGTACTGGACATAATGGCGTAAAACCAGGGCACACCCAGCCAGGCCAACTGCCCTACCGTATTGGCAAAGGCGTGAAGTCTGGTGCGCTCATGATAATCGGGGGTCATTTCATATCCGAACGCGACAAAGGGAGTTGCATAAATCGTATAAGCGAGGAAAAAGAGGATGGACATTATGAGGAAATAGATGAAGTACTTTTGAAAGAATCCTTCCGGCTTCCTGAGTTTGAAAGAACTGATGGTAACCGCTCCGGCTCCGGATACTCCTTTGAGATTAACTACTATGCTCTCGATGGAATTTGTATCGAGCAGATTATTACCGCCCGTAACTTCATCTACATTAAGTAGTTTGAAGTCACCAATGTTGAATTTATACAGGTTGCCTTTGCTGTCCTGTGATTTGGCAGGAGTAAGGTCGATAAAATATGACTCTGCTGTTTCCGCTTCATTGCTCTTGGCTTCATTTATCACCACCTGTAAAGACTGGTATTCAGGAAATTTCACATTCATTTCGATCTGTGGAAATCCGTCCAGGTTGGTGGCAAAGTTCGAACCGCTTTTCTCTGATAACAGATCAGGTCCATACAGCACATAGGAGACGTCAGAATTCTCACCATCGTAGTTTGCGTCGATTCCACCTTCATTGTTGAGCACTGCTTCATTGGTTTCTGCGGATACGGTCTGATGCATTTTGACGGGATCTTTGCCCAGAATATCAATGTAACCCGGTGGCACCTGCCACATAACGGCAAAGATCAGTCCCGCCAATAAAGCGCCGACGAAGATAAAAGGTCTGCGCCTGCCCCATCTGCTGCGGTAGTTGTCGGAAATGTATCCTACCAGGGGATCTGAAATGGCGTCAAAGATGCGCGGAATCGAGCCGATCAGCCCGACTAAAACTACGTCCATACCCAGACCCAGGTTGAGAATAACAACCATGGCAGGCAAAGCCGCCGCCTGCAGGTTGTTTACAAACATTCCTACTGAGTAGGCAGCCTTTTGCTTGAAAGAGATCCTGTCTTCAGGCTTCGTAGTATGATGCGTGCTTTTTCCCATTTTCACTTCCTTAGTTGGTCAGGTGAATATCATCAAAATAGAGCGTTCCCACAATGAACGCGTTGCTGCTCGTAGTTGGGTTCCACAGACCCAAATACTTGACGTCAGCCAGATTCACTCCTGCAAAATTGCTCATCGGAATCTCATATCTTGACCAGTCTCCGCTAATCACCGGTGTGTAGGAAGCCAGATCGACCTGCAGATTTCCGCCGGCATTATCCTCAAACTTAATCCCGAAATGCGCCATATTAGGCATGGCTGATTTATTTACGTTGATCACAAAAGTGGAATATGCAGCGATGTTCTGGGAGCCAAAATTAAATGCAATGCCTCCCCACCCGGCACCCAGATCTGCAAATGTCACAGATAGCACATAGGTGCCATCGACGGGAGTAACCGCTGTGCTTTGTTCATTGGGTTCTGCAGCATTGCCGCTCCAGTCCGCGCTGTTGATAATTTGGCTGTAAGGCAGCATTGGATTGGTGTGAGTTTCAGAGTAAATTCCCATAGTGTCGGAGCTGCTTCCACCCGTGATATTGGCAGTAGCAGTTTTTATATTTCCATTGGTATCGGTGTAGCTGGCGTCGATAGAGCCGCCTGCCGTGATGGAAATTGTATTGGTCTCATCATCGGTGGGTCCGAAATTCACCAGACCGGAGCCCACTCCACTTTGGTTGAGCGTGATTCCGATGCTGATTGTGTCAGTTCCATTAGTAACAGACACGGAAACTGTAGTCCCCGCTGCAGCTTCATCATTAACTGTGAGCGTGGCATTTTCTGCAGTGTCTTCATAACTGTCTGCGTCAAAGCTGACGCTGCTGGGACCGGAACCTCCGCCCGCCCAGTAAATGTCATCAATGGCAAACTGGCACTGCACGCCGCCTTCTTCCAGAATGATGAATGCATAACTCAGCGTCTGCAGGTCCACATTGCCCACAATCTCCGAAACAGGGATCACTGCCTGTCCCCATTCGCCGTCTCTGACCAGGCCGAAGGCATTCTGGTTGGCGGGGAAGGTTACATAGCTTTCTAGGTTTTGGGCGTCGTTGATGCCGATCTTGAAGGTCACATTGGCAGGCATCTTGATCATGAATTTGATGCTTCCCTCTGCAAAGCCTGATAGGTCAAGCGGTGTATTGGACTGAATTCCTGCGCCGAACCAACCCACTCCTGTGGTGGTCCAGGAAATAACGTTGGGACCTTCATAGGGTGGAATCGTTACGCCTGTCAGCGTGTTTTCCCAAACATAGATCTCTGCGTCGAGACCCACTGTCAGACCGGCGTCCACAGGCGTTTCGTCTGTAAAAATGCCAAAGGTCTCGATCGGTATCAGGGATTGTTCCTTCTGATAAACTCGCACCCAGTCCACGTACATGCTTTGAGGCCAATTTGTCGTCGCGTCAGGCGTGCCACCTAAACTGCCGCCCACTGCTACATTGAAAATCAGAAAGAACTCACGCAAAAATTCGTCCATGGTCGTCGGGTCTATAACTTTATGGAAATAGGTGATGCCGTCAATTTTACCGACAATCCGCTGTTCGTCCCATTCCACTTCATAGACGTGATAGTCGTCTGATAAAGCTTTGCTGCGCTGGATTGTCCTGCCGTAGGAATTGTGACTCTCCAGCTCTTCGTCATACCAATGGACCGTGAACATCGCAGTCTTGTCATTGAAGAGCAGAGGGCTTGCCTCCATAATGTCAATCTCGCCGCAATAAGGCCAGCCTGCCGTATCATAATTCTTGCCCAGCATCCAGAATGCAGGCCACATGCCCATGTCGGTGGGGATTTTTATGCGGGCTTGGACGTTGCCGTATTTAAAGGAAAACTTGTTTTTGGTATTGATGCGTGCTGAAGTGACAGAACCGTTGCGCTTGCCGGGAGCGGTAAAATTAACCGAATCCCAGATTGCCGAAATGACCAGGTTGCCGTCTTCGACTTTTACATTATCAAGAGAATTGGTGTAGAGCTGCCATTCATCATTGCCCCAGCCATTTCCTCCATAGCCAATGTCATAGCTCCACTTGTCGCTGTCCGGACTGGTGGATTTTTGGTCAAACTCATCAGCCCAGACCAATGTATAATTGGCGGGCGTGGTGTCATCAGGAACAGGTTGGGGAGCAGAAATCTTATCGCATCCGATTGCCATCAGCAACATCGCGAATAAGATCAAACTCAGTGTCTTTCTTGCCATTGTGCACCTTCCATTCAAAATAATATTTTTTTTATTTCAACCAAAAAAGGCTT
>JAWOHU010000055.1:0-6701 GCA_046485025.1 Cloacimonadaceae bacterium (SeqCode)
GTCCGGGGAAAATCCGATTCCGGGAACGATATTGGCAGGTGTAAAGGCTGCCTGTTCCACATCGGCAAAATAGTTTTCCGGATTACGGTTGAGTTCCATTACTCCCACTTCAATCAACGGAAACTCTTTTTTGTACCAGACCTTTGTTATATCAAACGGATTATAGGGTAGTTTCTCAGCCTGCTTTTCAGTCATGACCTGGATAAACAGTTTCCATTTGGGATAGTTCTTTTTCTCGATGTTTTCAAACAAGTCTCTTTGATGACTTTCCCTGTCTTTGGCCACAATTGCTTCTGCTTCGGCATCGGTCAGGTTTTTAATGCCCTGCTGGCAAACCCAGTGGAATTTGACCCAGATTTTCTGGTTTTTGGCATTGTACATGGCAAAAGTATGACAGCCGAATCCATGCATATGTCTGTAGGAAAGTGGAATTCCCCGGTCACTCATGGTGATTGTGACCTGGTGAATTGCTTCCGGCAGACTGCTCCAAAAATCCCAGTTATTTTTGGCACTGCGCATATTGGTATGGGGATCACGCTTTATAGCATGGTTCAAATCCGAAAACTTGAGCGGGTCTCTCATGAAGAAGACAGGAGTATTATTTCCGACCAGGTCCCAGTTTCCTTCCTCAGTATAAAATTTAACGGCAAAACCCCGGATATCTCTTTCCGCATCTGCTGCGCCACGTTCTCCCGCCACTGTCGAAAAGCGGGCAAAAATATCTGTCTTCTTGCCGATTTTGGAGAAGACTTTAGCTTTGGTGTATTTGCTGATGTCATGCGTGACTGTAAAAGTTCCAAACGCTCCGGAACCCTTGGCATGCATACGGCGTTCAGGAATTACTTCCCTGTCAAAGTGAGCCAGTTTTTCCAGCAGCCACACATCCTGCAGCAGAATAGGACCCCTCTTCCCTGCTATCAAAACATTCTGATTATCAACTACAGGCGCTCCCGCAACGGTGGTAAGTTTTTTCTTTTTGGGCATGATTATCTCCTCTTTTTCATTGTATTTGCATTAAACCATAAAATAATCCGGATTATTTTAAAAACAACTCCTTCAGCGGTTTTCTGATTCTGGGCTCCAGTTCTCTGGTTTGATTGTGTTCTGATAAGGAGGAAAGCTCACCCATATAGCCAATCACGACCATAGTCACAGGTTTAATTCCTTCCGGCAGGTCAAAATATTCGCTGACCTTATCCGCCACAAAGCCTGCCATGTTGTGAACATAGAGGTCCATTGAGGTTGCCTGAGCAGTCAGATTTCCCATCGCCAGACCCAGGTCGTGCCTTGCCCATTTGTTTTTCTTTCCCGTATCAAAGTTTGTCTGGACCAAAGTCACCATCAGAAAGGGCGCATTTACTGCCCATTCCCTGTTTCCCGGTTTAAGGCAGTCCAGCAGTTTCTGATACTTTTCAGAATCGTCTTTCAGGGACCAGATAAACCTCCAGGGTTGTTCATTATTGCATGACGCTGCCCAGCGCGCCGCTTCAAATAAAGTCAGCACCTGTTCTTCAGTTAACGGTTGGGATGAAAAAGCTCTGGGACTCCAGCGTTTTTGCAGAAGTTCAGTAATCGGATAGTCAAACTTGGGTTTCGGTTTCATATTTTCCTCTTTATTATTCTTTATTTTCCTAAAAAATCCTGCCAGCCGGTCGCCTGCTTCCAGCATACATGATTATCAATGACTTAGCAATGGATAACCGGGGTATAAGGACATGAAGACGTTTATACTCCGTTTATACATGGGTCAAACCTGCCTGATGATGTAAGGGCGATGTCAGTTTGAGACAGGCAGAATTACTTTCTGAGCGATGCCTTGGTGAAAATATGCGTCGGGATTTTGACGTCAAATTCGACCTTGTCAACGATGAAGATGGTACCCTGGCCGGTTTTGAGTTCATCCTTATAGATGACTTTTTTAGGGTACCAGCGCTGGCCTGATTGCATGACTTCCTGAACCTTGTAGGTCTTTAAGAGCTTGCCGCTTTTGGCATAAAGTTCCTGATACAGAGGCAGAAAACGCTCTTTGTCAACATAGAGGGTGACTTTCTGATAGGTGACGTCAGCTTTTTTGGCAGTGAGCTGCATGACCCAGCAGTTCCTTTTTTCATAAATCTTCTCGCCGGTTACGACGGCAGTATAACTTTCCTGCATGGTAGTCTCTTCCATCATGTCTTCATAGGAAAGGTCGGAACCCATGACAGACTGCTTGAGCATATTGCCGGAAATCTGAATGGTGCGGTCGGTATTGGGGTCATAGATCCAGAGGTTGTCGCCGTCCTTGAGCATTTTGGTGCCTTTTTCGCGGGCGGGAGCTATGTATTCGGAAAAGGCCTTCTCGGTGCCCTGTGACCAGTTATTGGAGACCATGGTGCGCTTGGCGCGGCGGGTCTGCACTATCATGGTGGTTTTGGCTTTCATTGTTGAGGACAGCATATTTGCATCAATTTTGCGCAGCAACTCCTCCCCTTCGGGATAAGCGGCGCAGAGTGCTGTCAGAATGAATGACAGGGTCAATATAATTAAGATTTTTTTCATGTTTCCAGTTCCTTAAAGAGTTGTGAGGTTTGGCGTTTGTAGATATTGATGCCGGCCAGCATGGCACCAGCTATGACAGCAGCCATGCCTGGTATAAAGCCGATTACATAACAGATTGGTGTGATATGTGTATAGATCACGTTTTCATAAAGCAGGGTGGAATTGGTCGTATAGGCGGAAAAATCAAACCCGTGCGTCTGCAGATACCAGCTCAGCATCAGACCTAAAAATGTACCAATCACTGTTCCAATAAAACCTATAACAGCAGCTTCAATAATCAGCCAGCGATAGAGGTGACCTTTCCTCTCTCCCATGGCCAGACGAACTCCAAATTCACCATAACGGCGGATGCCGTTCAGAAGTCCCGAATTCCATAATACTATGGACATCAAAAAGATAAAGACAGAAATTGAGATACTCATAGAGCTGCCAAAAATAGCCAGCATCTCTCCCAAACCGTTCTGTTGGGTCAGGGTCAGCATCTGGGGAGAGAATTCATCTGTGGAATCAGAATAAGTTGAATTAAAATCAAGGGCTAGTGCTTTGGCAGTTTTATCTTTATAGTCCTGAACCTTGAAAAAGCCAAGGATTTCACTGGCTCCGTCTTCCATGTCCAGCATCCGTCTGATGTCAGTAAGGTCGGCTATCACACCTCCCCTATCCAAAACCTGGACTCCAAAGGTCACAGTTCCGCAAACTTCAAAATCCCTCATAGACATGGCACCAAACACAGTGGAACCAATCAGTGTAATTCTCTGACCCAAGGTCAGATTTAGCTTTTCAAACAGGTCGTCGCTGACAAGAATTTGTTCCGGTTCGGTTGGCAAATTTCCTTTACGCAGAGCATCATTAAGTCGCAGTCGTTTAATCTCTTTATCATTGCTAAAGAGGTCAATTGCCATACCTGCCACTTCACCCTGCACCAAGGTCAAACCAGTGCTGTCAGGAACATCTAAAAGTGCACCAAATGTTATTCTGGGCGCCCAATCCAAATCAGGATAGTTCTGTTTCCAGTTTTCCAGGTCATCAGAGATTTCCAGCAGGGACAAATCAAAAGGTTTTTGGCTGATAACCTCTGCATAGGCACGGCTGACGATTTTGACATGACCTGTGTCCATATTGGCATTCTGGCGAATCATGCTTTCCACAAAGCCATTCAGAAAAGCCACGAAATAAACTGTCAGCAGGACACCCACAATGACAACCAGGATAGGAAAGATGCTTCTGTTGCGGTCTCTGAGCAGGCCTTTGAGAATGAATTTAAACATCATCAGCCCCCTAAGATAACCTGCCGCGCAAGGCATCGGTCGGTTTGAGTCTGGCAATTCTCAATGTGGGAATCCAGCTTACTATGGCTGTTATCATTATCACGATGATCACCGTACTGATTATCATTGCAGGACTGTAATGAAATACAATGGCATCGCTGTATCCTTCAATGCCAAAGCTTGCATAACTTTCAGGAACTTTCCAGCCCTTGCTGCCGAAATACAGAAATAGCGGTGCTCCCACAATCAGAGCAGTTACGGATGCCAGAACTGCATACATCATTCCTTCCAGAGTAAACATCCTGATAATGGCTCTCTGGGTCATTCCCAAAGCTGTAAAGGTGCCGATTTCCTTGCGGCGTTTGAATACAGCCAGCACCTGAGTATCAAAAATGGCAATCATCGCCAGAAAGAGCAGAATCGCATACATAATAAATGCCTGCACCCTCTCTGTTTTCATAATTTCACGCATATCAGCCATCAGATCATAGATACTCAGGAAAACCCAATCTGCTTCGATTTTTATGAGTTTTGAGCTATCCCTCATGATGATAAAGGTGGCAGACCCATCTGCATCTTTCATACTTTGCAATCTCTCAAGGTCAATCCAGATTTGTCCATGATCGACTTCTGCATAAGGAGTTTTCATTATTTCGGCTATGATGATATCGGCTGCATTAAAAGCTCCATACACATCTCTCCAGCGCAAAGTGACCACATCTCCTTCATTCAGATGCGAACTTTTTGCCATATTGGCACCTATCAGAGCAGGAATGTATTCACTTTCTGTCCCCAATTTGGCGGTGGGAAGTTTCAATAATTTCTGCCTGGAAGGAATTCCTTTGATGGTAACCGAAATCATCCTTCCATCCGGATAGATCACACCCTGAGAAATCAGGACAGGCACGGCATCGCCATTTTCCACCAGGGGCAGAAGTTCTTCCGGAACAGAGGCATAACTTTTATCCCAGCTAAAGGGGTCAAAGCGGTCATATGACTTATGGGTATAACGTCCATCTCCATTTTGCCATTCCCGGCTCTGACGTTCAGCAGTTTTCATCCATCCGCTGTACATGCCCTGCATCCAGATAATACCCATCATGACCAGAGCTATGATGCCAACGTTGATGACGCTGCGCAAACCGGCGCCCCTGATGTTTCTCCAAGCCAGTTTCCAGATCATGCTATGCTCCGTTGGTTACATCAGATGCGACCTGACCGTCCACTAAAGTGATCTTGCGTTTCAGAAAGCCGATTACCTTGGCGTCGTGGGTGGAAAAGATGAAAGTGGTGCCCAGTTCGGCATTGATTTTCTGCATGGCTTCCAACACATTCATTGAGTTTTCCGTATCCAGATTGGCGGTAGGTTCATCTGCCAGAACAATTTGCGGCTTCTTGACCATGGCTCTGGCAATGGCCACCCTCTGTGATTGTCCACCGGAAAGTTGATCCGGACGGGATTTGATTTTATCGGTCAGGCCAACCCAGGTCAGGGCTTCCATCACAGCTTTTTTTCTGTCTTCATCAGACATCTTGAGCAGTAGCAGTGGAAATTCCACATTTTCATAGACTGTATAGACAGGTAAGAGATTGTAGGTCTGAAAGATAAAGCCGATGTGATGGCTTCTGAGCTCTGCCGATTGTTTGGGCGTGAGAGTGGAAATTTCTTTTCCCAAGACCAGGACCTCGCCTTCGGATTGGGTATCTAGAGACCCTATGATATTGAGCAGTGTAGTTTTACCTGAACCGCTAGGACCAACTATCCCGGCAAATTCACCCTGCCTGAAATCAAGCGTAACATCTTTCAGGGCGGCGAATTGACCATCGCCTGCCGGATAATATTTGCTCATCTTTTTGGTTTGAATCAGAATTTCAGACATCAATTCCACCTTTCTTAAAATACATATGCGGCTACCAGCTTGATGCCGCGTGAGTTATATTGTTTGTGCAGTTTGCCGGCATCCCAAAACAGGGACGCATCAAAACTCCAGCGGTCATAAAGCCGTCGCCAGATAATAGTATGCGTTGAGACCGTAGCATCGTCTCTGACCGTCCCGAAGTAATAGACCGTATCCAGTAAGCCAAGGGGATAATTGGCTGTTACAGCGAAAGTTAGATATTCCTTACTTAATTTGTTGAGAGATGATTCTGCTTCCGACCAAAGCTGAGCTTCAGCCATTGTATAAATTCCGTTGCCGACACCTATCGTGTAGTCCAATCCGACAGTGAAAGGAATTTGGTATTTACTCTTTAATACTTGAGGGTGAAACTCATCGCCAACCAGATAATAAAACTCATAATCTTCCGGGATTGAAATATAACCTTCAGCCCAGATTCCGACCTCCAGATCATACTTGGCATCCAGTCCTATCCGTGTTTCCGAACCGGTATCCATACCCATGATCTGGGTCTTAAAACGATGATTTAAGGTCAAAGCCGCCTCTCCTTTGGCAAGCGGATACTGGATTCTGCCGCCCAGTTCAGGAGTGGCTTCTTGGGTGGCAATCAGTGTTGCACCTCTGGTTTTGCCTTCACCTCTGATGCCCCAAAACCAGAGATTGGCATTGTTGAGAAAATACTTGCGCACCAAAATGGCCTGCACCCCTTCCGTGCGTTCCAGAATATCTGTGGGGTCAAGGTTATCGAACCACTGCAGCGGTCTGAGGATTTGAGCTGAACCGAAATTCAGTCTTTGCAGTCCCAGCCTTGCTTCCAATTGGGGAGAGCCGGCTTTCAGCCAAAGACGGTAAAGCTTTCCCCTCTGCATAAAATCGTCCTCGCCGGAGCGGAAAATCTGTCTGAACAGCACATTTCCCATAGCTTGTCCCGCCATCTTAAAATCAGGGCTAAAACTATGCGACACATTAATATCCGGCTGATATAAAAGACTAAAGT
>JAWOHU010000072.1:0-5616 GCA_046485025.1 Cloacimonadaceae bacterium (SeqCode)
TTTTCGGGCATATGGCAACCCATAAAATCCATTCTCTGGAAGCAGGACTGGTCCTGATTGGCGACGGCAGCGATATGGAAAAAGGCAGAGCGCGGATTCCGACCATGCTGTCTCATACACCCAGGGTGGGAGATATTCATCGCACTTCATCATGCGCTATCCAAAAAGTCAAAATCATTAAGGGTCTGGAAAAACCTATCAATATAACGGTAGAAATGAATGCTTCGGTGGGCTTTTTTCAGATTGAAGAGGTCTTCTTTCCGAAGATAAACATAAGTCCTGTAAAGCCTTACATCGAGCTCTATGCCGGCGTGATTGACAGAGAGATGCTGCGCTACCTGTAAGATCAGTTATCTTTCAGCGCAGCCGCTATATACAAATAGCTATACTTCCTGCCAAAGACACCAAAGCATTTATCAATAGCTTTCCACACTTTGAATGGCAGCCATTGCAACAGGCTGTTCAGTCTCAAAGCGGCAAGCAGTTTGTGTGAAAAAATCCCTGTCTGTTTGACCCAGAAGCCGTGATGGTTGAGCAGCTTTATCAGATATTCCCTGTCAAAGCTGTGCAGATGGGCATTTACAGGCGTTTTCTGATTGCAGTGAATACATAAAGTGTAGCGGATTGTTTCTTTGTAGGGAACAGTCAGAATCAGCCTGCCGTCAGGTTTCAGCAGCTTGTTCCAGTTGGTGACAGCCAGTTTGGGATCAACAATATGTTCCAGCACTTCCAGAGCGGCAATGAGGTCAAATTTTTCATCCGCAAATGGCAACTCGCAGGCATCGCCATAAGCTGTATGGACTTCAGGATTTATGGCTTTGATTCTGGCCAGGTTCTCCTCACTCAAATCCAGGGCAGTCACTTCTGCTCCCTGCTCTGCTGCATAAAAACTGAACCATCCTCTGCCGCTGCCGATGTCCAAAACCTTGTCTTGCGCTTTGACTTTACTCAGTTCAAAGATAGCCTGATTTCTTCTTTTTTCGGTTGCCGAAAACTGGTCTTTGCCCCAGTAGTCGAATTGCAGAGCGTCCTGGCGATAATGTTCCCTGTAGTTCATACAGCCAACCTGCGTTATTTTATTTTGAAGGGCAGACTACCGCCAAGCTGTATAATGGCAAGGATAATATTGAGCAGACATTCTGCTTGCCATAATTCAGGGTTTTCAGAACCTTGCTAAATGTGTCTAACTATATTGGAGATAATATGTTAAATAGGATATCGCTATTCCTGATCGGGCTGATGAGTGTGTCTTTGTTGCTGTCCACTCAGCTTCCTGACGGTTTTGAACAGCAGATTAAAGATTCTGCCGACAGGTCTGCTGCCCTGGCTTTAGTCATTCAATATGCCGCCCAAACGGACGATTTGGATGACCTGCGCATCCTGCAGAACCACTGGCTGCGCCTGGACAGGGAGAGCTGTGTGAAACACTTTCAAGTCCTTGCAGACAAGCATCCCAAAGACCCAAAATACTATTATCTCCATGCCCGCGCCCAGGATGAGCCCGCAATCTCCAAAACCGCCGGCAGAAAGCTTGTGCAGGAACATCCTGATTTTGAACAGGGCTATCAGATGCTGCTTACATATTATCTGCAAAATCTGTTTGTGACTCCCGATCCCCAGCACCCTGCAGCCCAGCCCTTGATGAAAGATTACAAAGCCGATAAAAAGTACTTCAAACAGTATATGGACAGGTTTGCAGACAACGAAAACGCTCTGTATATGGAAATGCAGCGCCTGATTTGGGAGCAGGACACCAAAAACGCCAACCTGCTGGCTGCCAAAGCTCTGCGTCTGAACGCCGACTGGCTTTCCTGGCAGTTCTACACCGATTTTTATCTGCGGACAGGACAGTTCGATTTACTTGAAGCCTACATCCGCAGTATGATAGACACTGCTGCTGCTTATAAAACTGCCACGCCGCAGGAAAAGGAAAACTATTTTGAAGAGGATTATTTCCTGACTCTGATAATCGGCAAAGCCTATGCGGAAGCGATTTCCTGGTTTGAACAGCACCCCAGGCTGTTTGGCAATTCGGTGCTGCGCAAAGAGTTTCTCAAAGCCAATGTCCTGCTGGGCAATATGGATAAAGCTTTTATCCTGCTTGACAATGAACTGGCGTTAGGCTCTGACTGGTCTGACTGGATACAGGATGAAGCAGCTCTGTCAGCGCTGAGAAATGACCCGCGCTGGCAGTCCAGAATAGAAAAATGATTTAGCAACTTAACACACTTAACACCTCCAGACCCCCAAATTCTAATAGGTCTCCCTGTGTTAAATATGTTAAGTATGTTAAGTAAATCCTGCTTGATTTAGAAGAATTGTATCTATTGTACTCTCTGACAGGCTGTTAGTCAATGAAAAAATAATTTATCTGTTCGAGTTACCCCGGTTACAATTTTTCTTGACACAAAAATATATCTTGTATTTACTGAATTTGTTTCAGGGGAGGCTTATGCTGCCGTTGTTATTGTTTTGTTTATTTGACTTGTGCACAGATATGCGGAAGCATGAATAGTATGCCAAGTCTTAGTATGAACCAGATACCTCATCAACTAAAAATCCATCATAACATCCAAATAATCCGGCTTTACAGTAATCAGTTTCACAACATATCTTATAGGAGTATCTTATGAAAAAGACAATCATTCTTATTATCCTGTTCGTGTTTCTGAGCCTTTGCCTGCAGGCAGAAGTTGAACAGCCTGCCGGAGTTGAAAATCCTTCCAGAGTTACCAGAACCTGGAATGGCAGCTCTTCCACCAATTGGCATACGCCAGGAAACTGGAGTGATTCTTCTGTCCCGACATCAATAGAGGACGCTGTAATTCCTGGTGGCCTGACCAACTACCCTGTTGCATCAATGACTGCATACTGCAAGAGCATAACCATTAACACGGGGGCAAATATTACTGTGGGTAACGGCGGCCATTTCAACGTCACGCAATCTGCCAATATCTATGGCCAACTGAGAATGAATGGCGAAAGCGATTTTATTACCGGAACCACTATCTCCTGGCAATCAGGATCTACAGCTAACATCACTAACTCTTTAGCAGACATTGTTTGCGGTGCTTCCATGAACTTCTACGCAGGTTCTAATGTTCAACTGGCAATGGGGTATGTAGAATTCAATGGTCTGACTGATTGCTATCTCACTAATCAAAGCGCCAGCACCCAGCTTAATAATCTGAGAACCAGAGTGGCAGGCACCGGAGGATTTGGCATCAGTGTTTCCTCGACCCAACCTTTTACTATAAATGGTTCTTTTACAAATAACAGCGGGTTCAATGTAAATAACTATTTCTCAGGCAGCATTATCCTGAAAGGCAGTTTGAATGATTACAACTCCGGATTGACCACAGGAATAAAGTGGAATGCGGGCACCCTGATCATGGATGGCACCAGCCAGAGTATATACCTGCAAGGATTATCCAGCTATTTAAACCACCTGACCATTAGCCCGACAACCTCAGTCGGAGTTCAATATCCACTGGATGTGAGAGGAAATCTCCTAGTGGAAAGCGGTTCAATGATGCCAAGCTCAACTGTTTCAGTGGCAGGTAACCTGACTGTCCAAAACTCATCCCTGCACTTGAGTGCACCCATGACGGTGACGGGGAATGTAACAATTAACACAGGTGGTTACTTAACCTCAGCCAATCAGACCATCACTGTAAGCGGTAATTGGATTAATAATGTTGGTCCCAGCGGTTTTAGTGAGGGGACAGGTCGGGTGATTTTTACGGGCAGCGCCTTTCAGTACTGCAACTACACAGAGACATTTTACATTCTTGAGGTTAATAAAACCGGCGGTGCTTTCAGAATTAATAACAGTTCTGCAGTAGTCACCTGCGCTCAATATGACTGGACAGCCGGAGCAGTCGATGTGCTGGTTGGAACTTTCACAGCCAATGACCTTTATGATGATGGAATCTATGGCAATTATTATGTCAATCCCGGTGCTACAATCAATCTGACCAATAACGACGGCACCGTTGATCTGAACGGCAACCTGACTTTTTCCGGCGGAGGTACAATGAATGTTTACGGAGGCATCTATGATTCCCACTGGCCATATTCTGCCAACGCTTCTCTCACAATGAGCGGCGGCATTCTCGATTTCAAAGACAGGGGCATTTTCTTCGACACATCCGTTCCCTATACTTTTTCATACAATATTACTGAAGGAGAAATCCGCACCAGCCGTGACTTCAACTGTCCCCGGACGGATTTCAATCCTACCGGCGGAACGATAAGACTCTACGGCAGTCTGAATGCCAGTATTATCCAATGGCCCGGTTCCAATTTCTTTAATCTGGTTATTAATAAATCTTATTCCCGGGATGAAGTTATAGATGGTTTACCCCTGATTGAGACAGACAGATTTGGTAATAGGACAGAAATTTATCGGGATAACCAGGTCACTACGTCCAATCTTGATATAAACAGTTCTTTTCTACTTGTGAGTGGATTGTTTATAGCACCGAGTCAAATGAATGTTGCAGGCATCTGGCAAAATTACGCCGGGTCTCCCTGGTTTTCAGAAGGAGTGAATAATCTGGTAGTTTTTGACGGTAGCGGTAACAGCAGCATCTATTACAATGAAGTATTCTGCCATCTGGAAATTAACAAGAGCGGAACAGGAACTGTGATAATTTGGCCGGATTGCAGTGTTACCTGCGATTCTTACAACTGGACCAGCGGCAAGCTGTTTGTGAACGGAGGTTGGTTCACTGCCTATGACATGGTTGATGATGCCATTCTGGGAGCGATTGAACTGACTTCCGGCTTTATCAATTTCTATCAGGAAACAACCCAATGGCTTGACTTGAGAGCAGATATTACCATCTCTGGCGGAGAACTGCATCTCTACGGCATCAATGGTGATACCTATTGGCCTTATGGAGGTAACGCAGCTCTGACCATGTCCGGCGGAGTTATCAATATTCATGACTCCGGGCTGTATATTTATGACGACTATACCTTCAATTCCAATATAACCGGCGGCTCTATTATGATGACAGGCGATTTCACCTGTCACAGGGTTGATTTCAATCCGGCCGGTGGAACAATCCAAATGTATGGCAGCCTTGATTCCGAGATTTTGATGACTGCCGGAACCTTATGCAAACTTGATATCAGTAAGTTAGCACGCGATGATGATGAAAATCTGCCTGATAGCATAACCCGGCGTGACAGAGCAGGAAATGAATCAACCCACTTCAGGACCAATACTGCTTACATCCTGGCACCCGGTCTGACCTGTACCGGCGATATCTTTGTTACTTCAGGCAAACTTCAGGTCTGGGGAACCACGTTGAACTCTGATGGCGATTTAAATGTTAACTCCAGTGGAACCTTTGAACTGTCAAATCCGAATTTCGCTTCCAACCTGTCTATGAAAGCTGATAAAGCTATCAATGTGAACAGCGGCGGAACCTTTACCAGCATCGGTTCTTCCACTTTTAACAATCTAGTCACCAATGCCACCGGCTACACTGCTTTCAATGTCAATTCAGGAGGCACTATCGGTGCAGTTTATACCATACTGGAGAAAATGAATACGTTTGGTGTGAACGTAAAAGACGGTGCGTTCGTCGATTTGGCTAATCCTTT
>JAWOHU010000080.1:0-2691 GCA_046485025.1 Cloacimonadaceae bacterium (SeqCode)
CTTCAATGAGAACAATCCGCTTTGAAGTCCAAACGCCTTAAGTCAGTTGTATCTTGATAGAAGGCAACTGCGTTTGAACTCCAAAGTTAGAGTATTTGCAGGCAAATTCGAACTCCGGGAAGCAGCAATTCGAACTCCGGAAAGCTAACTTTGAAAAGCTGCCAGGAGTTGAGTGTGCACCGTTTCGCAAAGTTGCTGGCGGTTTTTGTCAGGGTCGTAGGGCAGGGGACTTAAGATGTTGACTTCGACCTCTGTGTTGTGAGAGATGATTTTCAAGAAGTGCGGCACAAAGGTCATTACACCATACCAGCAGACAATGTCTCTCTGTGCCTGAGTTTGGATGGGTTTGCCGTCCAAAGTTTTGTATTTTACGCAGATGGGCAGGATGGGTTTTTGGGCAATGATAGAGGTCTGGAAAAGGGATTTGCGGAATTCTCTTACTGTTTCGCCATTGGTGCTGGTGCCTTCAGGAAAAAGGACAAGGTTGAATCCATCCTGCAGGGCAGAAGCAAAATTATTGATTTCCTGCGGTAGAGAAGTGTGTTTTTTCCTGTTTGTATAAAGGCTGCCGCCGATGCGTGTGATGTCTCCCAGAAAGGGATTGCCAGCCATTTCGGTGGAGGTGATAAAGATAAAAGGATGGCAGGAAGCCAGCACCAGAATATCTGTATAGGAGACGTGGTTGCTTACTATCAAATGATTTTCGCGCTTCAGGAAGTTAAGATTTTCCGGATTGTTGACCACAACTTTAATGCCAAAACAGGGCAGCAGCTTTCTGCTGATGAAAGATGTATTCCTTGCCAAAGCAAGACGCTGCCTGACCGGCTCTCTGAAAAAGCATTTGAGGAGCCAGCCCCGCACAAAAAAACTCACCATCCAAAAGGTTATTCCGATAAATCTGTAAGTTTTTCTCATCTGCTTTGTGTCAGTTCCAGCGGCCGAAAATCAGCCCTGCAAAGGGGGTTCCTTCCTCTGCATTTTGTTTGTGAATTGCTTTCTGATTTCTGTCACATCCAGCAGTGTGAGAAAGTCAATACAGCGGAAACTCTTATCCAGAGCGGGATTGCCGCATACCTTGGCACCGACTTTAAGATATGATTTGAGCAGCGCCGGAATCTTGTTTTTAATCTCAGTGTGTTCCAGACGGGGTTTCAGTTGAGGATGCTTTTTCAGGTGACGGGTGAGTCCGTGCATCTTGAATTTTCCCTTGGGGCGGACTTTATGCTCAAGCGAGATGTGGTTCTGCTGCTGCAGATAGTAATAGAGCAGTTTGATTTCTTCTTTATTCATAGTTTTAATGCTGGAACAGCCGAAAAGATACCTGGTGTCGCTTGCCAGCATATAGGCGTGAATGCCTTCCCAGAGCAGGGAAATCGTGATTCCATTGCGGTAATCCGGATGCACGCAAGCCCTGCCGAGTTCAAGTTTATTGCCTGGCAGTTTGTGGATGTGTTTCATATGAAATTCGGTCGCAGTATACCACTTTCTGGAATGCAGGGAAGACTGCAGACGATATGTCCCAACCAGCTTTCCGGTCTTTTTTTCAATAATCATCAGATGGTCGCAGCGGCGGTCAAAATGATCAACATCCAGGCCGGATTTTTTACTCTTGTGCAGCAGTTCCTCGATGAAAACATCGTGTCTGAGCCGAAGCGCTGCATAGAGTTCATCAGCATTGTCGGCAGTTTTGATGATGTAATTTTTCTTGTCCAGATAGATGGGAATTTTAGGTGCAAAATGTTTGATATGGTTTTTGGTCAAGGCTTTGGTCATAATCCTGAACGGATTGACAGGTTTTTTCTGCTTCAGCATTCAGTCTCCATTACTGCTCTTTTCATCATCCACGCAGATTCTGTGCAAGGGTCAGGGTTAGTCAAGTTTCAGGGTTTTGATGGTTTTACTGCCAAGTCCGTTATCCAGTCTGAGCAGATAAATGCCGGCTGCGAGGTCTTTTCCGGAGGTGTTTTTGCCGTCCCAGTGCCAGTTGATGACGCCACTTACGGGAATCAATTTTTCAGATTTGATGAGCTGGCCTTTGACGTTGTAGATATTCAGTTTGGCGGGAGCGTCGGTTTTGGCGGCAAGTGTCATCCCGTCAGCAAAAGGATTGGGGTAAGAGGCCAGATGCAGGTTGGGAGTCACAATGGTGTCATCGCTGACAGGAACAACAGGCGAATGGTAGACATCCAGGGTATCCAGAATTATTGCCAGGAATTGGGGATAGGAATAGGTGTCTGAATAGACTCCTCCCAGCTGGAAGGAACTGCTGACCGTCCTGCTTTCGCCAATGCTGTTCCAGATGCCGATTACGTCATTTACGTGAGCCTGGTTGTAGGAATGGAAAAGATTCTGGGCAGTCGGCCCAAAGGTCTCCAGAGCTTGGGTGCCTTCGTTGTAGCCATCGTAGTCCCAGATCTGGTCAATGCTGCCATCGGTGTAGCGAAGCTGTTCTATGAAAGCCAGATGGTCAAAGGGTGCGACAGTGCCAAACCTGCCAGTTAAAGAATCCGCAGGGTCCCAACTCATCATCCCTTCCATATAGACTTTGCCGCCCTGCTGCAGGTAATCTAGCAGATAAGCATAGCTGGTGCTGTCAGGAGTTAGGGAATAGCTGTCCGCACCGAATCCAAACAGACAGAAGACAGCGTCAAACTGATTCAGATAATTATAGGAGTCAATCAGATAGCGGGC
>JAWOHU010000091.1:0-3871 GCA_046485025.1 Cloacimonadaceae bacterium (SeqCode)
TCCAAATGACTATCCTGAATTGGCTCCTTTTGCTGACACACCGGAAATCTGGATTTCCTGCTCTCCGGATGGGGGCTTTTCCTGGTCTGATCCGATATCGCTGAATAAAGTTGAAACGCCTGAACTGGCAAACATGAAACCGATGTGGGTTTATCCTGCTAACAAGGTCAAAGGAACTGGTGGAAATGATTTCTCTGGCAAACTTGCGCTGATGTTTTATGACGATTTATCCTGGGGTTCATTTCAACTGCCAAGCCCCACCGGACAAAATGATGGCGGCTACGTCAGATTTATGGAGCTTAATTTTACAACCACAGCCGCAGAAGATGAATCTGCTGTTCCGGCTTCATCAGTATTAGAACAGAACCAGCCCAACCCGTTCAACTCAGACACTTCCATCAGTTTTACCATGCCAAAAGCGGGATGGGCGGAACTTTCCGTCTATAATGTAAAAGGTCAGTTGGTCAAAACTCTCTGCTCAGGCTGGCTGGAAAAAGGCGAAAAAACTCTGACCTGGGACAAATCTGATACTGCAGGCAGAACCGTTTCCAATGGGATTTATTTTTATAAATTAGCGACACAGGGCACGACAGAAACAAGAAAAATGCTGCTACTCAGATAAGTCTGGTCGGAACACTCTAAACTATTCTGAAATTACTGATATACATAGCAATCAGAAGGCTGAAAAAACTGGTCTTCAGAGGGTAAATATTTTACCAATATCAAACAAACTGTTTTTTTTTATTGACTAACTATGTGCCTGTATAAAAACTACATTCTGATAAGAATTTTAAGTTGAGGTATGATAATGTCAGCAAACATACTCCTCGTAGATGACGATAGACTGTTAAGAGAAGTGGTAGGTGAATACCTTTCCGGACATGATTTGGTGGTAGATTTAGCAGAGAGTGGTGAGGAAGCTCTGCTCATGTTTGAACCCGGGAAGTATAAACTGGCGATTCTGGATTTGGTAATGCCGGGGATGAATGGTCTGGAACTGATGGAAAAGATAATGCAGCTTGACCCCAAAGTCTATTGTCTGATCATGACGGGATACCCGACCATTGACAGCGCTTATAAAGCTATGGTGGAAGGTGTCTCTGACTATATTATCAAACCATTTCAACTGTCAGAGTTGCTGGAATCGGTTCAAAAATACCTGTAAATCAAAACGGTCAGGATGTGAACACAATTCTATGTAACACAGTTACTCCTGAACAGGCACATAAACTCAATTCCTCTTTACCCTTCTGGCTCAACCCTGTGTGGATGAATTCTCTTGCAGCTCTTCATAAGATCACTCCCCAGGTTCTGGTTTGCTCCAAAAATGACAATCCGGCTGCCTTTCTGCCCCTTTACGTAAAAAGCTTTATCACTCTGAAAAAGGCCTATAATCCGACTCTGTCATACTACAGCCCTCTGGTTTTCACGCTCCCGGACAGAAAGCAGCCCAATCGCGAATTGCTGCTGGAATACGAAATCACCAAAGCTATGGGTGATTTTCTGCACAAGAACTTCCAAAGAGTGCTGCTGAACCTCAGTCCAGAACTCTATGACATTCGGGGTTTTAAGGATGCAGGGTTTAAAGTGAGTCCGCATTACACTTTCATTCGTGATCTGACTATTAATACAGACTTCTTCAGCAGTGAGCTGAAAAAGCTGCGCTCTGCAGAGAAAGAAGGTTTTACTTTCAATTCTGAGTTCAATCCCAAGCGTCTGCTGGAACTGGTTTTGGGCATGTACAACCGGAAACAGCATCCCTTTCCATTTGAGCAAAATGCTCTGCTGGAACTGATACTGAAACTGCAGAAAGCAGGAATGGTAGAGCAGTACAATGTGGTCAAAGATGATAAAATTGTCAGCTCAATTGTGATTCTGCCCGGCAAAGAAAAGACCTGTTACGGCTGGCTGACTGCATCAGAGTCTCAGTTTATGCAGAAAGGAGCCAGTCTTTACCTCTATAGAGAGCTGTTTAAAGTCCTTTCAGACAGGTTCGATGCCTTTGATATGTGCGGAGCCAACAGCTGTGGTCCATCCCGTCTGAAAGCCGCTCTGGGGGCTGAACTGAAGCTGTTTTTCCAAATCAGTAAATAACCCTGGTTCAGCCAGTGACAAAGATAAATCTTGACATAATTTCAAGCAGCAGCTTTATTATAACAAAATACATATTGGACGGGATTTCAGAGGTTTCGTAATGCAGAAAATTGTCGTCTTGCTGGGTGGTAAATCACCTGAACGCAAAGTGTCACTGGTCTCAGGCTCTGAAATATCCAAACAGTTGAAGCTCAACGGATATCAGGTCATTGAAATGGACCCGGCCGATTATGAAACAGGACATGAATTGATTAGCGCAATCGATGTCCGCAAGCCGGATTTGGTCTTTATCGGTCTGCATGGGGGAGAAGGAGAGAATGGTATTTTACAGGCAATGCTTGCCGGCAGTAGAATTCCTTTTACCGGCTCTGATTACAAAGCCAGCGCCGTGGCTATGGATAAGCTTTTATCCAAGATTATTGCCATGCAAATAGAGGTGCCTGTTCCCAAACATAAGATTCTTTACAAATCAGATTATCAGCTCAATCGATTACAGTCATTTGACGATTACCAGAAAACACTGTTAAAATCAGGTTCAGCTCATGAACTTGTTGTCAAACCAAATGACGCCGGCTCTTCAGTCGGAGTTCATATTGTCAAAGCTGAAAAGTCCTGGCTAAAGGCTTTGGCAGACGCTTTCCGGTATGCAGAAAAAGTTTTGGTAGAAGAATATATCGAAGGCAGAGAACTGACTGTAACGATTTTGGACAAGGAAGCGCTGCCTGTGGTGGAAATCAAGCCTCACAACGGTTTTTATGATTATCCCAATAAATACACTTCCGGAAATACTGATTATATCGCTCCGGCTGAGCTCAATCAGACGGAAGTAAATATGGTTCAGGATTATGCTGTCCGCATCTGGCAGGCGATGGAATGCTCAGGATATGGCAGAATTGATTTTCGTTATGACGGAAAAACATTCTATTTTCTTGAGGTCAATACCTTGCCGGGAATGACTCCTCTCAGCCTGACTCCGATGGCTGCCAAGGCAGTCGGAATCAGCTTCGGGGATCTGCTGGACAGGATTATCGGAACACTAAAAAGATAATATAATGTTTACAAAATGAACCTATAGGAGGAACAATGAAACGCATAATGGTTCTGCTTATTTTAATCTGTGCCCTCAGCGGAACAATGTGGGCTCAAATCTCGCTAAGTTTATCTCCAACTGAGATTTTTGTCAATTCGCTCAGCACCAGCAGTTTTGATCCGATCAGACCGGAAACTCAACCTGTTTTGACAAAAATCACTGTCACCAATACTCCAAATCAGGATTTGCGGTTCAGAATGAAAGTGGAGATCTACTGGAATGGAAACAAGATAGTAAATGATCCTGTTATGAATGCCAAGAACGCAATTCCGGCAGGGCAGACCTGGTTCCTGACCAACCGGGATTTGGTAACAAACACGGAAAGCCAATATTTTAATTCACCTGTCCCGAACGTTACTTTACAGGATGCCCTGAACTCGCACCCGGTGCTCAGGACAGCTCTGCAATCAGGTTTCTTTCCTGATGGCGAGTTGATCTTTACTTTCACAGCATTGCATGAAATCAGCAATGAGGTCTATGATGCAAGGACTTTCAAAATCAGAGTCCAGAACATCCAGTCTGTCTTTCTAACCTATCCAGGCAGACCTGTCGGTGAGAATCCCTCTGAAGTTGGTATTAAACCCGTAACTTTTATGTGGAACTCAGTCAATACAGGAGTGAATAAATTCAAGCTGGTTATCAAGGAATTCGTACCGACAGGTCTGCCTGGATAGGTTAGAAAGACAG
>JAWOHU010000098.1:0-12081 GCA_046485025.1 Cloacimonadaceae bacterium (SeqCode)
TAAGGATTAAAAACAGAATTTTGCTGTCAACAGTGGCAGGAACAAGACAGAAAAATATTTACAAATATATATGCATTTGATTACTTGCTGTTAGTCATAAAATTAAAGCTTCTAGCAAGTTATCCACAGGTTATACACATAGGTGGATAACTTTCTATCAGGCAGCAGATAAACGTTGATGTTATAATTCAGCAACAGGTAAAGACGTGTATTATCACTGCTTGACAAATAGCAGGAAGTGAAAAATATAAGACGGTGGTCGGCAGAGATGCTAACTGCAAAACAGAGATAGAGATAGAAATTGACAGGTAAGCGGTCATTGAAATCTGTGGACAACATGTGGATAACTTTAGATGACGGAATTGAAAGCGACTGACAGGATGAATCATAAATATTATATTTTGCAGGCAGTTGAAAAATAAAAATCAGCGCAAGTGCCGTCCCATCAGAGTTTGTGGATAAACCTTTGAAAAATAGTAGGAAATGAGATTATGGATCAGGATGTTTGGCAGAACATTTTAGATAAACTGGAAGAGAATATAGTCTCCAAAACTTTCAAGACCTGGTTTTCAGAAACCAAGCTGGTCGATATGACCGATACTGCCATGACCATTCAGGTTGGCACGCATTTCATAGCGACCTATCTGAATCACAATTACACGGATATGCTCTCTGAAATCTCTTATGCCATCTATAAAAAGAAGTATGAGATTCTCTTTGTGCCGCAGAAAGAGCGCTCTAATAAAGAGAAAAAGGCGAAGAGAGAGGAACAGGGCAACGGCGTGATGGGCAATCAGACCCTGAATGATAAATACAGTTTTGAGCAGTTTGTGGTGGGCAGGAACAACAATTTTGCCTATTCCGCGGCTTATAGTGTGGCGGAACAACCAGGCAGCAACTATAATCCGCTCTTTATTTACGGCGAGAGCGGAATGGGCAAAACCCATCTGATGCAGGCCATCGGCAATTTCATTATGCAGAATGGACGCAATTACAAGATTTATTATACTCCTTCGGAAGAATTTACCATTGAAATGATAGATGCCATCCGCGGCAACAGGATGAGCGAATTCCGCAATAAATTTCGCAAAGTTGATTTGCTGTTGGTGGATGACGTGCACTTTTTATCCAGAAAAGAAGGTACTCAGGAAGAATTTTTCCACACTTTTAATGCGCTGTTTGAACGCAAAAAACAGATAGTGCTGACTTCTGACCGTCCGCCCAAGGACATTCCGGACCTGGAAAACAGGCTGGTAACACGCTTTGAAAGCGGGCTGCTGGCTGATCTGAAAAATCCGGATTTTGAGACCAGAGTGGCAATCCTGAAGAAAAAACAAGACCCGATAAAAGTGACATTAAGCGACGATATTCTCAATTTTATTGCTGATAACATCACCAGCAGCGTGCGTGCCCTGGAAGGTTCTCTGACCAGAATTTTGGCTTATTCATCCTACAACAAGCTGAAACCGGAAGAAATCACTCCGGATCTGGCGCGAGACATTCTTTCCGATATGATTTCAGAAGTGCGCAAAGACATCTCTCTGGATAATATCACGCAGCAGGTTTGCGCCGCTTATGGTCTGACCATTCCCCAACTGGTGGATAAAACACGCAAGCAGAATATCTCCTTTCCGCGCCAGGTGGCAATGTATCTGGCCAATCTTTTAATCCCGGCTTTATCGCTCAAAGACATCGCGGAATATTACAAAAGAAAAGACCATACGACGGTTCTGCACGCCAAGCGGATGATCGAAAACCAGTTCAATGAAGACAATAATTTCCGGATAAAAATTGAAGAACTCATCAAGAACATCCGGAGCTGAAAATCTATATGCATAGCAGAACAGGATTTAAGCTGAGAATCTTAAGTTTATACACAAGTGTGGAAGGAATTATGTGGATGACTGTGAATAAGCTGTTTATGGGAGTTCAGATACATTTTTATGTGGACAAAAATCCTCTAAGTACAAAGTTATCCACACAGTTTCCACAGGGATTTCAGACTCTTAAGAGTATTAGATATGGGAGCTTAGAAATGAGAAAAGTGAGTTATGCCCATATCCACTATCCCTACTAATACTACAGTTATTTATATAACTAAAAAAGAAGGATTATTATATATGGAAAGAAAAAAAATTGGCGGCATCATCTTCCTGCTGATTATCTTGAGTATGGTTTTGTTGTTCTCAGCCTGTACCAAAAAGAGTAATCTGACCGGTGACAACATATCCGGAATCGTGCCCAGAGTAGCGATAGCAGATTCTTTCAGTCTGGGCTATTCCTACACGCATGAGGGCAAGGTCAAAGGCACGGAAAGCTATATTATCTGCGGTGAGGAAGACGGGATTGAAGCCATCGGAGTGCTGAGATTTACGGGACTGAAGGATACGATGACTGTGATAAGCGAGCCAGTATTAAAACTTGTAGCAACCCGCAGGTCGGCATTGGACCGCAATCCTTTGGCACTTTCTTTTCATAAGCTGAGCCAGCACTGGACGGCAGATTCCACAAATCTGATTCTGGACAGCAATATCAGTCCTCTGAGCATTCCGAACTTCAGCATTCCTGATTCTGTCAGCAGCGCCGGAGATACCTTAGCCATCAATATTTCTGCCGCAATTATTGAAGACTGGAAGATTGAAGATGTGACAGGATTCAATCTGGTTATCAAAGCTGCGGAAGGAGGCTGGCTGGAATTCAAAGCCAATGAACTTGCCAATGGCGCGCTGCTCAATTTCAAATATCAGGTTCCAGGCTCGAGTGATACTCTGACCTACAATCAGAGAGCGTTTATTGACAGTTACAGAGTTACGGGAACGCAGAGCGAGATTTCCAATAATACCTGGAAACTGAAAAACCTGCTGCCACAGAGGATGTTCTTCCGTTTTGCCCTGAATGATGAGCTGTTCACTGATGGGGAAGGTTTTGTTTTAAGCAATCTGGATCGCAAGAGAATGACTATCAATAAAGCTGAACTGGTGCTGTTTGTTAAGGATAATCCCTATTACGGCAGCATCAGATGCAATTTCTATCCATATAGAGTGAAGATGGATACTCTGGCAGTGCCGACTGTCCTGACCGACAGTGATTTGCAGATAATCAGCAATACCTTCAGCAGTGGAACCATTATCAGCGCGGATTCGGTCAAGATAGATGTTACAGCTCTGATTCAGGGCTTTACATCAGGTGATGTGACCAATAATGGCATTGTGATAAAAAACATAGCGGAAATGCAGAACTTCGGCAAGGTGGAATTCTGGCATTCAAGCACTGCTCCAGATGGAAAGCAACCTTATATCAAAATATATTATACCACGCCTTTTCTGAAAGGTGATTAAATAAATTCTGAGATGAAAAACAGCATAGTTATCCTGGTGGTTTTACTCAGTCTGACTGCCTGTTCTCTGTTTGAAAAGAAAGAGGAAATTGTGGCGCAGGTGGGCAAGGAAACCCTGTTTTTGGATGAGTTTAAGGCAAATTTCTCTGATACTGAATTTAATGCTCTTACCAATGAACAGAAAAGAGAATACATCCAACAATGGATAAATCTGACCTTACTGTCTCAGGAAGCAGAAAAGCTGGGTCTAAATAGTGACAAATCCGTGCGCAACCAAGTCAGATATGCTGAAAAAAAAATCCTGGGCAATGCATTAATAGCAACAAGACTACAATCAGAACGTATCAGTGAAGAAGATTTATTTAAATATTACAGAATCCATCAGGGTGATTTTATCCAGCCTTTGATGAACTATAAAGTGCAGAGAATTTATGTCAGCGACGCCAGCCTGGCTGCCAAAGTCCGACAGGAAATAATTAATGGTCTCCGATTTGAAGATGCGGCAAAAATATATTCTCTGGAAGTGCTGGGTCAGAATGGCGGCTATATGGGTACGGTTACACCCTCTGATGCAGACAGCTCATTCTGGCAGGCAGTCAGCAAAGCCAACCTGTATGACATCGTCACTCTGCAGAAAGACAACGGATTCTATCTGCTGCGTTCCTATGAAGAAGAACAGGGCACGGGGGAAGCAGGTTTTGACGGTCTCAAGGATGAAATCAGAAAAAGAATACTGGACGAAAGACGCAAACAGGTTTATGATGACTTGCTACGCGAACTGAAAAGTAAATCAGATGTCTATCTGATGATATAAAAAGGAATTGTAATGAAGAGAATATTCATAATATTAATCCTGATTATGCTGCTGCCTCTGCTCTATGCCGAACTGGTGGATAAAATCATTGCCAGGGTGGGCAGCGATATCATTCTGCTGAGCGATTTGATGAAGCAGGTAAGTCAGATGAGAAGCGCCGGAATGATGACGGAAGGCACCAAAGAAATCGAAGTCCTGGGTCAGATGATTGAAAGCAGGTTGATTATCCAGAAAGCGAAAGAACTGAATTATACGGTGGATGACAAGCTGGTTAAAAGCAAGGTTGATGAAGAGATGCGCAAGATAAAAGCGAGATTCAGTTCGGAAGAAGAATATCAGCGTGAAATCCGCAGGATGAAACTCACCAACAGTGAACTGGAGAAGTTTTTCACTGACCTTTACACGGAACGCTATCTGGCAGAGGAATTTTACAAGCGTCAGATTGCCGTCAAGGTTATGGTCTCTGATAAAGAGATGCAGGATTTTTACTTTACGCATAAAGATACGCTGGCTGTCAAGCCCGTCACTTGGAATATCGGAATGATTCTGCGCAACGTGGAAATCAGTCCTGAAACCGATCAAATCAAACTCAAAGAAATCAAAGATATCCAGGAAAGACTGCGTTCCGGCGAGAAATTCTCGGATCTGGCAAGGAGCGAGAGTGAATGTCCCAGTTCAGAACGCGGGGGAGACCTGGGTTTCATCACCAAGGGAATGATGGTAAAACCCTTTGAAGATGCGGCTTTTGAACTCAAGGTCGGGGAAGTGAGCGAAGTAGTAAAAACCCAATATGGCTATCATCTTATCCGGCTGGATGAAAAGCGCAATGATGAAATCAAGGTCAGCCATATCCTGAAACTTCTGGCTCCAGCCGGTGCAGACAGTCTTGCTACGCGTCAGCTGATGGAAAATATCAGAGGCGAATTCTTGCTGGGAAAAAGCTTTTCCGAGCTGGCACCATTGTGGTCTATGGACGCTGAATCATCAAAGGACGGAGGCAGTATCGGCGAGTATGGAGCGAATGAATTTCCGCCATTGTTTGAAGCTGTTCTGACGTCACTGCAGGTGGGCGGAATTACGGAAGTATTGGAAAATGAAGGCATCTTCTATTTGTTTACTAAATTGGAAGAACTGCCCAGCCGTCAGCTCAGTTTTGACGAAGTGGAGTCCCAAATCAGGGAATATATTATGACCCAGAAACAGATGCAGGTTTATGATGACTGGGTGGAACAGCTCAAACAGGAAATCAACATTGAGATAATGCTTTGACGGATATCCTAAAAGAAAAGATAAAACACGATATTTACACCCTTTCAGGCACCTTGCTGGGCATCGGCTTCATTCCCTTCATGCCTGGCACTTTTGGCACTCTGACGGCAGCTTTGGTCTATCTCAGTCTTCCGGAAAAGTGGTTAAACAGCTTTCCCGGAGTATTATATCTGATGGCAGCTATCACCGCTTTGTTCTTCATCGGCGTATTTGTTTCAGGCAGAGCGGAAAAGAAACTCGGGCATGACGCAGGCTGCATTGTAATCGATGAATTTGTTGGCTATTTGCTGTGTGTGCTGTTTTTGCCGAAGTCAATTCTGATGGCGATTTATACCTTTGCCGTGTTCAGAGTGTTTGATATAGCCAAACCGCAGCCCCTCAAGCTGTCACAAAAACTTAAAGGCGGCTGGGGTGTCATGATTGATGATGTTCTGGCAGCCGTATATACAAACCTGTTTATGCAGGTAATGATTAGGCTTTACCCCGCTTTTTTCAGAATGTAAAAAAATAAGGAGAACAAGATGTATAGCATAATATTGGCACTGGCTCAAAACCCGCAAGCAGGACAAACTCAGTCTTCAGGAGCCGGACTGATGGGATTTCTGCCTTTTATCCTCATCTTTTTTGTGATGTGGTTCTTTATGATCAGACCGCAAAGTAAGAAGCAGAAAGAGATGCAGCAAATGCTGGAAAGCCTTCAGGTCAACGATTGGGTGCTTACCAACGGCGGCATCGTCGGTCGCATAACTTCTCTTAAACCGGATAAAAACATCGTCGTGATAGAGATTGACGACACCAATCATATCAGAGTGGATTTTCAAAAATCTGCCGTGGTTGCCATTCTGAACAAAGACAATCAACCTCAGGCAAGTTAAAAAAACAACAAACATAAAACTGACAGGAACTCACTCAATATGAGCAGCAAAGCCAAATTACTGCCGGTCAGAATCTATGGCGACAATATCCTGAGGGAAAAAGCCAAGCCTGTAAAACAATTCGATGACAAGCTCAAAGCCCTGGTCAGAGACTTGATTTACACTATGTATCACAGGGATGGAGTAGGTCTGGCAGCCAATCAGGTGGGTAGCACACAACGCATTTTCGTGATTGATACGGATTGGAGCAAAGAGGATTCCGATCCCGATCCCGTCGTTCTGATTAATCCGGAGATAGAATCCGGCGAAGGTGAATATGAGATGGAAGAAGGCTGCATAAGCCTTCCCGGCATCTTTGCCAAAGTCAAACGCTTTAATAAAATCATCTATTCATACACTGACCTCGAAGGCAATGAGCACAAGGAAGCAGCAGAGGGCTATAAAGCTGTCGTCATTCAGCACGAAAATGACCATCTGAACGGCGTGCTTTTTGTAGACAGAATCGGCAAACTTGCCATGCTCAAAATCAAGCGCAAGCTGAATGAGATGCTCAAGACTGCCGTTGACGGAACCAACCTCAGAACTGACATCTATGACCCCAATGTCAAAAAGATAGGATGAGTGCTCTCAACAGGATTGTCTTTCTGGGCAGCTCTGCTTTTGCTGTTCCTGCTCTGCAGAAGCTGATTGAATCGGACCAATTCCAGCCTCTGGCAGTCATTACTCAGCCTGACAAACCCGGAGGACGCAAACTTCAACTGACACAGACACCAGTCAAGTCTCTGGCTCTGGAGCAAGGTTTGGAGCTTTTTCAGCCTGAGGATATCAACTCTCCTGACTCTGTGGAAGTTCTGAAAAAGCTTGCTCCCGACCTGCTTGTCACGGTTGCCTATGGTCAAAAGCTGAAAAAAGCTGTAAGGAAGTGTGCTCAGTATGGCGCTATCAATCTGCATCCCTCTTTGCTGCCTGAACTCAGAGGTGCAGCGCCGATTCCTTTTGCACTCTGGCAGGGAATGATTCAGACTGGTGTCACTATCTTCAGACTTGCTTCCAGAATGGATGCAGGACCAATCTATTATCAGAAGCAACTCTATATTTTTCCAAATGAAAATGCCACTGATCTGGCTTCCAGACTGGCTTTCATCGGTGCAAAATGTCTGCTGCAATTCCTCTCTGAGTTGACAGAGCAGCCCTGGGGGCCGGTTGAGCAGGATGAAAATAAAGCCACCTACTGCCGCAAATTGGAAAAGGATGACCTGCTGCTGGACTTCACAAAACAGGCTCAGCAGCTTCATAATCAGATCCGCGCTTTATCACTTTCTCCAGGCGCTCACACATTCTTGAATCAAAAACAGATCAAAATTCTGGAAGCAGATGTTATAGATGCAGTCAGCGATTTACCGCCGGGAAGCATCACTGCTCTGTCCAGGAATATCGGGATAGTTGTTCAGACCGGTGACAGGCAGCTTTTACTCAAACAGGTTCAGCCTGCCGGCAAGCAGATAATGTCTGCCTGGGCTTTTCAGGTGGGAGCCAGATTAGCAGTTGGCGAGGTATTTGACAGCCATGCCTAAACAAACAAGAAGCGGTCTTTTGTCAGTTTTTCCTCTGCTGGTAAGCATTTGCCTGCTTGTTCTGACTGCAGTTCTGACCCTCTTTATTGTCAGGCTGCAGAGTCGTGTTTTCGTTTCCCGTTTTGACCGTACCAGTCTTGATATTCTGATAATCATAGTTCTTACCTTGAGTTTTGTCTGGCTGCTGATACTGCTGCTGGATAGCTTTGGACTGTCTGTCAGAAAACTCTACAGACCGTTGAAATGGCTGCTGTTCTTTGTCTATTACCCTTTGGGCAGAGCGCTTAGCTGGATTTTTAGAATACGCAAGGAAAGCTATCAGACCTCTTTCCTTAGTTTTCAGAACCGTATGTTTCTATCCCATGCTGTCTTTTCTGAGCAATCACGTCTGCTATTGCTGCTGCCGCACTGCCTGCAGTTTCACGACTGTAAAATCCGCATCACACGCGATATCAGTGATTGTGCCGAGTGTGGCAAATGCGACATCTGTAATCTCAAACAGCTCGGCACCGGGAATGACCTCCAAGTCGGCATTGCCAATGGCGGCACCCTAGCCCGCAAGATAGTCCATGACGCCAGACCTGATATTATCATAGCGGTTGCCTGTCACAGAGACCTGACTGACGGCGTCCGCGAAAGCTGGAAGTATCCTGTCTATGCCATCCTTAATGAACGTCCCAACGGCCCCTGCTTTGACACCAGAGTGGATGTCGGCCTGGTTGAAAACATAATCAGGAACACTAAACACACGAAATGAACGAAACACTAATGGGTTTTGGTTAAATATGCTCAGAGATGATCTACTGTACGAAAAAGAAAACTTCAATATTATCGGAGCCTGTATTGAAGTCTATGTTGTAATTATAACTTGGTGTATTTAGTTCTTTTAGTGTTTTTAGTGTTCCAATAAATTTATATAGAGGTATATATGCAACGCCCTAATTTAATTATATTTGCGGTGGTTATTTTGATAATCAACGCCGGAATCAGTCTTGTGCTGATCAATAATATCCATGGCTCCGTTTCTGGAAAGGATGGTTTTTTCTCGCGCGAACAGCGCCAGAATACCAATACGGAACTTAATATCACACGCCAGAATGCCATTACTGATGCGGTTCAGATAGTAGAGCCGGCGGTGGTTTCCGTCAATGTCATCAAGACCGAAATTGTGCGCGGCGGTTTGAATATGTTTGGCTGGCCCTTTGGTGATTTCTTTGGAAGGCCCATGCAGCGCCAGGTGCAGGGCATCGGCAGCGGTGTCATTTTTAATGAGGATGGATACATCATCACCAATGCTCATGTGGTCAGCGGCGCCACCCAGATTAAAGTGGTTTTGCCTGACGCACGTGAATTTGATGCCACTGTGGTCGGTTCTGATGATGCCAGTGATGTCGCAGTATTGAAAATTTCAGGCAAAAACATCCCCTATGCCAGGCTAGGCACCAGCAGCGACCTCATCATTGGCGAATGGGCAATCGCTCTGGGCAATCCCTACGGATTTCTGATGAACGATACCAAGCCCAGTGTGGCGGTGGGAGTGATTTCAGCCGATAAGCGCAACTTTGGTGAACGCAAAGACGGCAAGATTTACAAAGATATGATTCAGACCGACGCAGCCATCAATCAGGGCAATTCCGGCGGTCCCTTGGTCAACATTAATGGCGAAGTCATCGGGATCAACACATTCATAGTTTCAGAAAGCGGCGGCAGCATAGGCATTGGCTTTGCCATGCCCATCGACAGGATAAAACGCATGACTGATGAAATCATCAAACATGGCAAAGTACGTTCCGTCAATTTCAGTTTCAAGGTCCAGGAAATTACCCAAGAACTCGCTTCCTACCTCAATCTGGACCGCGATTCCGGCGTCATCGTCGTCGATTTGAATGATCAAAGCCCCGCCTACAAAGCCGGTTTGCGCAACAGCGATGTCATCACCAAAGTCAACAATTTGGATATCATCACAGGCACCGACATCAAGCTCGCCGTCTCAGACATTCTGGTCGGTGACAATATCAACTTTGAAATCTATCGCGAGGGCAAAAAGCAGACCATATCCTACACTGCGGAGTGATTTTTTGAGTGGAACAGTGGAAAAGTGAAACAGTGAAAGCTGCGCCGGAGTTTGTAGTTCCGCCTTCAGGCGGTTTTTCTAATAGGAACACGAAATGATTAATTTGTGGAACAGTGAAATAGTGAAACAGTGGAAAGCTCCGTAGGAGCGACAGAACATAGGCTGGGGTGTCAACCCCAGTACAGATGCAGAATTGGTTTAACCCCGGAGGGGTGATACACTCCTGTAAAAAAGCACGGACATGCTTGTCCGTGCCACATTGATACATATAATTATTCGTGTATTTCGTTCTTTTAGTGTGTTCCGTGGTTTAGAACAGGTTCCAGGAGACTCCCATGCCGAGGGTTTCCTGGTACTGCAGTTCCGCCACTTCTTCCTTTTCGTATTTGAGCTGGAAATACAAGCTGGCGGTGATGACGGAAAAGAGCCTGGTGCTGAGTGAGTTTTCCCAGCTTATATCCGGTGATTTCCAGTCGTCATTGAGTTCGTCGCTCCTGGAATTGAACAGCGCCTGGAACACGCTCAGGCGGCTGCTGAAATTGAGATTGGTCAGCTTGATCGCCTTGTTGTATTCCGTAATCCATTCCAGACCGCCGTCGTTGGTGGTGATGGTCTCATATTCATCAATGGTCAAAGGAACCACGGAGTGCCTGTCCACGTTCTGGCGCAGAGCGGCTCCCAGACGGGTGATCAGGATCTCGTTTTCCCTTTCGCGCAGGGTTTTGGCAACACCGGCGCCTTCCGAAAAGCGGATGGGATTGATGAATCTGGTGTTATCCAGGCTTTCCTGAGAAAGATCCAGGAACTGGCTTTCCATGCGAGCGCTTAGATAGGGGTCCACAAAGGCGTCCAGAGTGAATCTGAGCAGGGATTCCAGGTCGATCTTATCAGTGCTTTTTTCCGGTTCTTTCCAGTAACTTTCTCCCTCGGCGTCAGTGTCCTGGCTGTGGGTCTGCCCGAACGCCAGTTTCAGGGTTGTTTTGTCATGCATATACCTGGTCAGTTGTATCTCGGCGGAAGTGTCTGAATTGCCGAACCAGGTGATATTGCTTTTCTCAGTTCCCGCCCAGTTGTCGCTGTAAGCGCTTTGAGCCAGGGAAATGCCGATATTGCTGTTGATTTTCCAGCCGGCGGAGAGCGGAATCGCCACAATGGCAATCATGACTGTCAAAAATACCATTTTTTTCATATCATACCTCTAAATATATTTTGTGTTCCTGATGAGTCTTTTGTGACTCAGCGTTCCAGGACCTTGGGGCCTTCCGCATTGACGATCACGTCGTTGGAAAGCTTGGCATTGGGAATGAAGATGACCTTGTTTTCCTCACCTATCATGATGGTGCTAAACATCTGGATTTCATGCACTTTACCGGTCTGTCCCGCGCCTGTGATGGTGTCACCGACTTTGAAGGGATGGAACAGAATCAGCATCACGCCGCCGGCAAAATTGGCCAGAGAACCTTGCAGAGCCAAGCCGATTGCCAGTCCGGCGCCGCCGATGATAGCAACCAGGGATGCGGTCTGAATCCCGATTTTGGCAATAGCTGCGATTATCACAAAGAGCATGACCAGGAAAAAGATGATGCTGCTCAGGAAATTAGCCAGAGTGGCATCCTTTCCGCTTTTCAGCATGCGCTTTTTAATGACGTTTTTGATTCCGCCGGCAATCCATTTACCGATTATAAAGATGATAATTGCGACCAGCAGTTTCAAACCCCAAAGCTTGAGCATGGGCAGCAATTTTTCCCAGAAGGTCGGCTTCACAACTTCCACAGACACGATATTATTGAGCGTATCCATAACAACAGCTTGTAATAATGTGAACATGTTTTTCTCCTCTTTTAGCAGATTTGGTTATGGTTTTAATGTCCGGACATAGATGATAATTGTCAAATCTTTTTTTTGCAACACTTTCCCGACGCAGGTTGTTTCTGGTGGAAAAGTGGAATAGTGAAATAGTGAAAAAGTGGGTAGGAACGCTGGCTTCAAATGATTAGTTCCTGACACGATTGAAGTCCAAATCCATTTAATCTACGTTTCATATAAAGATATCGTCGGCTTTGAACTCCGAAAAACTTGTAATTCTTAATTCGTAATTTTCACTGCCTTCCTGCAGACGGATTTCCCGTCCTGAGCTG
>JAWOHU010000119.1:0-4425 GCA_046485025.1 Cloacimonadaceae bacterium (SeqCode)
TTCTGCGATGGAGGCGCGGGCACTGCTGTCTGATGCCCCCATCGTGAGCCTGTATGAGGACAATGCGCCTACACCTGTCACAGACTCCGAGTTTGATTAGTTTTGCCCTGTCTTTCAAATCGAGATAAAAACCGCACACTATCAGAGGTCCGAAATAATCTCCCTTGCCGCATTCGTCACTGCCGACCCAATGCTGCCAGGTATGTTGAGGCACTTCATCAATTGTGATGTTCAGACCCAGACAACTCTGCAGTTTAGCTCTCAGAGGGTTATTATTTTTAGCGCCAATCACAGTGGAAATACCTTTTTTGATGGAGTAATACACATTCAGCAGAATGGAGTCATTACCTGAGGCAAATTCCAGTTGCACTCCATAAGGAATTTCCCGCTCTGAGGAAAGCTGCAATCCCTCTTTACTGCAGACGGGCAGCAAATCTGCCAGATAATTCTGTATGGCTTTATGCATGTAACCTCTTTTTTATTCTAACGCAAGAGACGCTAAAGACGCTATGGGCGCAATCAGTTAAGTATATTAACAATTACATTTATGGTTGCGTCTTTACCCTTTGCGTCATTTGCTTCTTTTGCGTTAGGATAAAACATCCATAGCGTCATTAACAATCTCATTCTTGACATAAAGTCAAGCTATTATTTTAATCATTTCAAAGAAAATCTGCATTGGGAGTTCGTCAATGATTACTGTTTACATCAATAATAAAGCCGTGTCTGTGCTCAAGGGCACCAAAGTCCTGCACGCTGCTGCCAAAGCGGGCTATCCGGTTCCGCATCTGTGTTATCATGAAGATTTGCCTGCCTTTGGCAATTGCGGAGTCTGCGTGGTGGAAATCGGCGGCAGGATTGTCAGAGCCTGTTCCACGCCTTGTGAAGAGGGAATGAAGGTCACCACCAATTCCAAAAAGCTGCTGGATTTACGCAGAGAAGCGGTGGAAATCATCCTTTCCCAGCACCCAAACAACTGTCCCGAATGCATCAAAAACGGACGCTGCGAACTGCAGGACCTGGCACAGCAGCTTGCCATCCGCCATCTGCCCTTAAAGAAAATCCACAAGAAATTCAAGGGTCAGGACACCTCCTCGCCTTCCATCACGCTGGACCAGACCTATTGCATCCAGTGCGGACGCTGCGTTTATGTGTGTCAGGAAATTCAGGGCGTCAATGCTCTGGAGAATAGTGACCGCGGCTTCAACACCTTTGTGGGACCCACTTTCAAGCGCCCTCTGGAAGAGAGCGAATGTGTCAAATGCGGTCAGTGCAGTGCGCATTGCCCTGTGGCGGCGATTTATGAAGTGGATGATTCGGATGAAGTCTGGGAGGCACTTTATGACCCCTCCAAAGTGGTGGTGGCACAGGAAGCGCCTGCCGTCAGAGTTGCGCTGGGTGAGGAATTCGGATATAAAGTAGGCACCAACGTAGTCGGAAAGATGTATACAGCCTTGCGTGAAATGGGATTTAAATATATCTTTGACACCAATTTCGGCGCTGATTTGACCATTATGGAAGAAGCCAGCGAGTTTGTGGAAATCTTTAAGCATCACCCTGACAAGTTTCCTTTGATAACGACCTGCTGTCCCAGTTGGGTGGATTATCTGGAGAAGTTTTACAGCGACTTGATTCCCAATTTCTCCAGCGCTAAAAGTCCGCATCAGATGGTGGGAACGATGGTTAAGACCTACTGGGCGGAAAAGATGAAGCTTGACCCCAAAAAGATTTTCCTCGTTTCCGTGATGCCCTGCACTGCCAAGAAATATGAAATTGAGCGCATGGACGATATGTTTGTCAGCGGCAAACAGGATGTGGACGTTACCATTACCACGCGTGAACTTTCCCGTATGCTCAAAACCAGAGGCCTTGATCTGGCTCAGTTGGAAAACGGAACTGCAGATAATCCTTTGGGTGAATATTCCGGAGCGGGAACCATTTTCGGCGCTACCGGTGGTGTGATGGAAGCAGCGTTGAGAACTGCTTACAAGTTTATTACAGATAAGGAATTGCCTAATCCCGACATCAAATTCCTGCGCGGCTACAAGGGCATCAAAACCGGCGAACTGACCATCCAGGGCAAAACTATCAGAATCGCTGTGGCATCAGGCCTGGCCAATGTCAAAAAACTGCTGGATGAAGTGCGTGCCGCCCAAAAAGTAGGCAAAGAACCGCCCTATCATTTCATTGAAGTCATGGCTTGCCGCGGCGGCTGTGTGGGCGGGGGCGGACAGCCTTACCGCTCCACTGCCAAGGTCAGAATTGCCCGTGCCAAAGGTCTGTATAAAGAGGATAAAAACCTGCCGCACCGCGAATCGCACAACAATCCCTCCATCCAAAAGTTATATACAGACTTTCTGGAAAAGCCCTTGTCTGCTAAAGCCAAAAAACTGCTCCACACCAGCTACAAAGCACGTCCCATGCAGATGCGGAAAGTGTAGAGACAGGTTATCAGAGTATAAGCAGGTTATAGTCTCAAACAGCCTTATCGATGTCTGATTTTGCCGATGAAGGCTTGTTCTTCATCCGTGCCGGACAGCTTTATACTACCGAATTCGGCTTCACCTTTACATTGTCCTATGAGAACAGCATTTCCCTCGTTATCTGCTTTGATGGTATGTCCTTCTGCAAAACCGGCGGATTTTCCCAGTTCCGCCCACATCCATTTGCCGGATTTATCAAGCTTGGCAACTACTAAATCCCAGCCTTTTTGGGATTTCAGCTTGAATGAGCCCAGTTTGGTTTTGTTTTCAAAAGTTCCAGAGATAAAAGGATTGCCGTCTTTATCCACGCATACGGAAGTACTCATTGCATAATCTTTATCTTTGGAATGCCTGACCCATTCCCATTTGCCGTTGGGGTCAACCTTAGCAACGATGATATCGATTAATCCGCATTTGACGTAGATGTCATCAAACCAGAGCTTGCCGTGTCCGGTTCCCGTGATGTAGGAATTGCCTTCTGCATCAGCAGCTATTGACCAGATAATCGTGCCCCACTCAGTTGCGTTTCTTGCCACCCACTGCAGTTTGCCTTCCGGATTCAGCTTCGCCACAAATGAACATCTTCCCCTGCTGCCTCCAAGTAGAGAATCGGCAATGGTTACCATGCCTGTGAAATTTCCGGCTAAATATAGATTTCCCAACCTATCCACCGAGACGGGATGAGGGATTTCTGACTTGCTGTCGATCCTTTTGGTCCAAAGCCAATTACCCTGTTCATCCAGCTTACTGATAAAGTTTGTGGCATAAGAAACCAAAGTGGAATCCCCGATCGTTGCTTTGGCTCCGAACTGCCCGCTCACAAACAGATTTCCGGTTTCATCAGCTGCCAGGTATCTGATGTAAGCATTACTGTTGCCACCGGTCTGTTTTGCCCACAGCCAATTGCCCTGAGCATTCATTTTGGCGATAAACAAATCACCCTTTTCATCTTCTGTAAGTTGTAAATCACCAAAATTTACTGTCCCGCTGAATCTGCCGCTTAGAAAGATATTGCCTGCCTTGTCCAGACATAGACTGGAAAAAGAATCCCCCTCAGGACCACCAATCTGCTTTGCCCACAGCCAGTTGCCATCAGTGCTCATTTTGGCCAGGAAGATATCGTTCTTGCCATTTGTAGTCAGTGTGATGTCATCAAACACCATTGTGCTGTTAAAAGCACCTGTCACATAGATGTTACCAACCTCATCCAGATCCATGAACCAGTCAATGTTGCTGTCAACCGGCTTCACCCATTCCCAGACCGGATTTTGCGCTAAAAGCAGTAGAGCAGAAATGCTCATCAATAGAAGTAAAGTGGCTTTTTTCATGACTCCTCCTAACGGATTAAACAGACTCTGTTGTCCGCTTGTATCAAGGCCGTCTCCCGACCGGAGCAACTAATGATACACCATGATGCATAATCTGTAATAACCTGTAAATGTGTCAATTAGAATATGAAAATTGATGAGAATCCATGGAAACATTGGATTGAATCCTGCAGTACTCATCAGTTTGCTGACAAAATGACTAACAGGCCCGCAGGGACGTTACACTGTAATGCCGTAAGTAATTGCTGTATATTAAAACTAAAACATCTCGCCAGTCCCGTAGGGACGTTACACTGTAACACGGCACGTAAGTGCCGTGTCAACTTCAAAAATCAATAACCTACGGTTCTTTCCTGCTCCGAATCTGGCAGCATGAATCAGTTTTCGCCCCCTTTTGCCGAAGTTGACCAAAAGCATACCAAAAGCATAGCTAAAGTATATTAAATGTGCTATGGCATACATTTACTATACATTTGATATACATTTGATCCACATTTGATATACTTTGGGATAAGGAGGTGTAGCGTCCTGAAAATGGTTGACTAAATAAACCATAACAAGGAGTTTTAAGTAAAAAAAAGCCCGAGTCAATGACCCGGGCTGTTTTGCTTTAC
>JAWOHU010000120.1:0-2768 GCA_046485025.1 Cloacimonadaceae bacterium (SeqCode)
TTTATGTGTATCTGAAGTCTCTGCAAAGAATGACCAAGCAATATCAGGAAACAGGGATATATCCCAAAAGATATTTCACTTTGGTGGGCAGATTATATGGGATACCTGTTTCCATACTGCTGATATTGCTGCTGTTCAGATACACAAATGTTGAAAACGACCTGATTCTGATTTTCTACATGGGTCTGGCAGCTTTTATACCGGGTCAGATTATCGGGTTCATATTAGAAGCTGTAAGAAAGAAAAACAGGTAATTGAAGAAGAAGTAAGTGTAAAGAAAAAGTCTGTCATACCGCTGTTGATAGGGCTTTTCATGCTGATTACTTTTATCCTGATGATGATGAATTTAACTAAATAAATAGGATGCAAAAGCTATGTTTTATTTTACTAAGCGGATTTACGGTTACGAATGCGATATTTACGGGCATTTGAATAACGCCAACTATTTGCCTATCCTGGAAGCAGCGCGCAGCGAGGCTTTACAGGAAATGGGCATGCCGATTCAAAAGCTTCTGGATTTGCAGTGGCACCTGTATGTTTACAGGTTTGAAATTGATTATATCAAAGCCATCCAATTGGAAGATGTAATCGAAGTCCGAAGCAAAGTCCTGACCCTGAATAAGGTCAAATCCTCCTGGCAGCAGGAAATTTATGATTCTAAAGGCGAACTCTGCTTCCGTTCCGTTATGACAGCAGTTTTTGCTCATAATGGTAAACCGGCCAGATTGATACCCGAAATCTATGATGTGTTTGCCGGATACCTGAATCCGTCATCCTGAGCCTGTCGAAGGATGACATTACCGCTCTTCCTGCATCAGGTGTCATCCTGAGCTTGTCGAAGGATGGTTGTAGCATATGCTGAAGGTTGATTTCTTGTTAAGGGAAAAAGTATGATGTATGTTTACATTGTCAGATGCATGGATGATAGTTATTATACAGGTGTAACAAATAACATTGATAGACGTGTTTCAGAACACAACATGGGAACAGATCCCAGAAACTACACATATTCAAGACGACCTGTATTTTTAGTTTTTTTCCAAGCTTTTGAAGATCCAAGACAAGCAATAATGGCAGAAAAGCAAATTAAAGGCTGGCGAAGGGAAAAGAAAGAAGCTTTGATAGCTGAAGATTATGACTTGCTTGTAAGATTGTCTAATAAGAAATAGTAATTAGAATATTCTCTTTTTTTGACTCATCCTTCGACAAGCTCAGGATGACTGAACATTGATATATTATAATATACTTTGATAATCAATTGTTGCTGTTGAACCAGTCTATGAAGCGCCGGATGCCCTCCTGAAAAGAGAAATGGGGATTGTAGCCCAGCAGGTTTCTGCTTTTCGTGATGTCGGCGCAGGTGTATAAAACGTCGCCGGGCTGCAATGGCTGAGGGTCAATAATTGCAGTTCTGCCGCTGGCTTTTTCCAGTTCTGCTATCATCTCTTTGAGCATGATGGTCTGCGATTCTCCCAGATTGAAAATCTCGAAGCTGTGAGCTTCGCCCTGATAGTCAATAGCTTTGATAATGCCGTCAATGGTGTCGTCAATGTAGGTGTAGTCACGGCTGGTGGTTCCGTCGCCATAGACCGGTATGGATTTGTTGTTATACAAAAGCCGGGTGAATTTGTGAATTGCCAGGTCAGGTCTCTGACGCGGTCCGTAGCAGGTGAAAAATCTCAATATCACAAAGGGAATTTTCAACACTCTCTGCCAGAGAAAACAGATGGCTTCTCCCTCTTTTTTAGTTGCTGCGTAAGGCGAGATGGGCTCAGCATCCAGGTCTGCTTCCTTGAATGCGCCTGATTTTTTGTCTCCATATACAGATGATGACGAAGCAAAAATGAATTTGCGGATGGGATGCACCTGACAGAGCTGCAGCAGCTTCAGCAGACCAATGATATTGACGTCGGCATACAACTCCGGGTCTTCCATAGATGGACGCACTCCTGCCATAGCAGCCAGGTGAATGACCAGCTCGATGTCATTGCCGGCAAAGCATTTTACTATTTCAGACAGGTTGCGGATGTCGCCTTCAATCAGCTTGAAAGCAGGATGGGAAATGATTTCAGACAGGTTCCGCCATTTGATTTCAGGGTCATAAAATGGATTAAAATTATCCAGACAGACGACTTTGTGCCCCAGCGAAAGCAATCTTTCGCAGAGATGAGAACCAATAAATCCGGCGCCGCCGGTGACCAGAATATTCATCTTAAAGCTAACCTTCTAAGCGTTGTCCCTGACAATCTGCGCACCGACGGCATTGAGCTTTTCCTCGATGCGGTCATAGCCGCGGTCTATATGATAGATGCGGTTGATAATTGTTTCGCCTTGCGCCTTGATGCCTGCCAGCACTAAAGCTGCACTGGCACGCAGGTCTGTTGCCATGATTTCCGCTCCGCCAAACTGCTTCACGCCTTTGACAGTGGCAATGTTCAGATTCAGAGAAATATCCGCCTGCAGACGATTCAGCTCTGCCACGTGCATAAACCTGTCCGGGAAAATCGTTTCAGTAATCATGCTGACTCCGTCTGCCAGCGCCATAAGAACCATGAACTGGGCTTGCAGATCAGTCGGAAAACCGGGATAAGGCATAGTCGTGATGTCTTGAGGGTGCAGAAATGATCAACCGGTCATCCACACGGACTTGCTTTTCAATGCGTTTGATTTGATCATCACTGAGACCCAAAAGGCGAAGGCGATCATAGGAAGCATCGACTGTCAGAATCGTAGCCATAGTCCTGCGTATTGTCTGCAGTAGGACTATG
>JAWOHU010000131.1:0-4628 GCA_046485025.1 Cloacimonadaceae bacterium (SeqCode)
GGCATTCCGGTTCTCATTTTTTCTATGATAATGTGCTTTTTTACTCCTATTACAGAATCATGGGGTCCTGTCATACCAACATCTGTTATGTAGCCTGAGCCTTGCGGCATGATTTCTTCATCTGCAGTCTGGATATGAGTATGAGTCCCGACCACAGCAGCGATTCTGCCGTCAAACATCTGGGCAAATGCTCTTTTTTCCGCTGTGGATTCAGCATGAAAATCAACCATAACAGGTTGTTTGTTGTCAGTAGTTTGTTCTAAAAAAGTTTCCATGGCAGTAAAGGGAGAATCGCAAGCCGGCATAAACATCTGCCCGGTCAAGCATATCAGAGTCAATTCTCCAGTTTCCAGAATTAGATTCAGAAATGGACTACCCAAAGCAGCTTCAGGAAAATTCAAGGGTTTAAGAATTCGGCTTTCAGTTTTCAGATAATCCAGAGAGTCATATCTGTCCCATAAATGATTGCCACTGGTAATAGCTGTTACACCTGCTTCAAATAGAGGTTTTGTCGTCTTTTCCGTCAGACCTTTACCGTCGGCAAGATTTTCACCATTAATAATAAAAGCATCGGCTGTATAATCTTCTTTAAGGCGAACAATATTATCCAGAATTATTTTCCTGCCAGGCTTACCGAAGACATCGCCAATAAAAATGATTTTCATCTATTTAGCGATTGCAACCTGGCGCGTTTCTCTGATTACGGTGACTTTAATCTGACCTGGATATTGAACTTCCTTCTCAATTCTGGCAGCAATATCAGTCGCAATTATCGATGCCTGGGAATCTTCTATCTGAGTTGGTTCGACAATTATTCTCAGTTCACGTCCGGCTTGTATGGCATATGACTTATTTACGCCTTCAATGGAATTGGCAATTTCTTCCAGCTTACTGAGTCTCTGCATATAGGTTTCCAGCATTTCTCTGCGGGCACCGGGTCTGGCACCTGAGATGGCATCCGAAGCCTGAGCTAAAACAGCATAGACAGATATGGACTCGACTTCTTCGTGATGAGCTTCGATGGCATTGACAATGATTTTACCTTCACCGTTTTTCCGGGCGACATTAGCTCCCAGAACTGCATGCGAGCCGTCAAACTCGTGGTCAATAGCTTTGCCGATATCATGCAACAGACCTGCTCTACGGGCAATTTCCTGATCCAAGTGTAACTCCGCTGCTAAAATTCCGCAAATCCAGGCTGTTTCAATAGAATGCTGCAGAATGTTTTGTCCATAACTGGTTCTGTACTTTAGGCGTCCTATCAGCTTGATCAGATTAGGCGATATATTGTGAATGTTGGTATCTAAAACAGCTTTTTCACCCAACTTAATAAGATTCTCATCCATTTCTTTATTGGTTTTGGAGATGACTTCTTCAATTCTGCCCGGATGAATACGTCCGTCTGATATGAGTTTTTCCAAAGCCAGTCTGGCAACTTCTCTTCTGACAGGATCAAAACATGACAGGACCACTGCTTCCGGAGTGTCATCAATAATTAGATCGACCCCTGATGCTTTCTCAAAGGTGCGGATGTTTCTACCTTCACGGCCAATAATCCTGCCCTTCATTTCATCAGAAGGTAGCGAAACTACAGAAACTGTGGTTTCGGAAACATGATCAACCGCCATTCTTTGAACTGCAGTGGCAAGAATTTCGGCTGCTTTTTGATTGGAATCAAGCTTCAGTTGTTCTATTGTCTGTCTGACGTCATTAGCAGCAACAGCCCGCGCCTGTGAGATCAATTCTTCTTTCAGTCTCTGGAGTGCTTCTTCCCTGCTCAATCCCGAGATTTCTGACAGTTTGTTTCTCTGTTCGTTAATAATATTATTGTATTCACTTACCTTCTGATTAACTTCTTCTTCTTTGCGTTTAAGCTTGATATCCTGATCAGTCAGAGAAGATTCTTTTTTGTCAAGAGTTTCCAGCCTCTTATCAAGACTGCTCAGGCGGTCGCTGTATTTCTTTTCCTGCACCCTGATTTCATTTTGGCGTTCTTTAATCTCTTTCTCATAGACATTTTTCTGCTTGAACCATTCGTCTTTGGCTTCCAAAATTGCAGCTTTGCGGGCATTATCAGCTTCTTTTCTGGCATCTTTTTTGATGTCTTCTGCTATGGATTTGGATTGAGCAATAATTTTAAAGGTAGAATTACGTTTTATTATGTATATAATTATTGCGATTAAAATTCCTCCCGCTATGCCAATAACGGCAGAAAGCATATTTATATTTAACATTATTACCTCGCTTAATGTTTGAGCCATCGACTCGTCAAGCAATGACCCGAATCTATTAAGCCCGCGGTTACCGTGTTAATTTGAGCGTCAAGAGTCGTATTACAAGGTGGGC
The DNA here is from genome assembly GCA_046485025.1 of Cloacimonadaceae bacterium (SeqCode). Lineage (GTDB taxonomy): Bacteria > Cloacimonadota > Cloacimonadia > Cloacimonadales > Cloacimonadaceae > UBA5614. The sequence continues at coordinate 2,347 of JAWOHU010000131.1, forward strand.
ATCTACCTTGTTGGTTTTATGAATCCGTAACTGAGACGGCATGCATGTCGCCAATGGCTTGATTCCCTTGACGTAGTTGACTCTACTACAAATTAGATCACGCGTAGCGCAGGCGATTATTTTCCACCTGTATCCTGAATGAATGCAGAAATCATCTGATTCATTCTTTCCAGTTCTTCTTTCAGTTCCTGATTAGCTTTTCCCAGGTCAATCACTTGCTCCTGCAATTGCAGACTGCAAAGCAGCATCAGTTTGTTGAATTCCAGAAGTTCATACTGCTCGCCAAGTTCCACCAGGTGGGCATTCAGTTTTTCTGCAATCAGACGCAGTTTGGGTGTGTCCTCACCTTTGAGTTTATACTTCCTGCCGAAAATCTCTACTTCAACGGAATTCATAATCTTGCTTGCAACTTAGAGTTTCTCAATCTTGGGAATTAAGCTGTCAATCTTGCTGTTTAAATCGCCGGCAAAACTTTCAAAACTGCCGACTGCTTTTTCCAGTTCCTGGTTTTTCTTTTTTAACTCAATGATTTCTGATTTCAGTTTTTCACTGACAGCCTGTTCCGTTTTTACATCAGACTGCAGTTTTTTGATTTGTTCTTCATAACCGCTGCTGTTAGTGGATTTTTCCTTCAGAGCTGCTTCCAGTTCAGCCAGTCTTTTTTTGTCTTTGGAATATTGCTCTATTAGTGCCTGAACTTTCTCATGTAATTGTACTGCTTGATTTTCCACTTGTTTACCTCACCTGTATGTCCCATTTTTCTTTAAGCTCTTTGACGATTTTTTCTATTAAAGTATCAACCTCATCATCTGTCAATGTTTTTTCCGGATTATTGAACACAAATCTGAAGGTCAGGCTTCTGAATCCTTCAGGAACCTGCTTTCCTTTATATTCATCAAACAAAAACAGACTGAGCATCGATTCTTTTACAACCTGTTCAATACATCCCTTGATTTCAGCAAATGAAACGCCTGTTTTGATCAGGAAAGACAAATCTCTCTGCACAGACGGGAATCTGGGAACCGGTTCATAAATCGATTTGCTGTCTCTGGACAACTCAATTATTCTGTCCAAATCTATCTCTGCCAGCCAGAAATCCTGTTTCAGTTCGACAGTATCAAGATCAAAACCGGCAGCAATTTCAGGATTCAATTTGCCCAGTTCCGCAACGCATTTATCCTTGATGCACATGCTCTGAGCTTCGCCTTGCATTAAATACCCGGAAACATCTTCTCCAATTGTAATATCGGTTAAACCGGCCAGTTTCAAAATTCCTTCAACCATGCCTTTGACTTCAAAAAAATTAGCTTCTCTGGATTTGAATTTCCAGTGGTCGGGATGATTTCTACCTGACCAAACAAGGTTAAGTCTGTACTGCTCCAGTTTAGGCAGGGAGTTGTTCTCCAGAAATATTTTGTTCAATTCATACAACTTCAAATCCTGCACATCGTGATTCAAATTGTAATGAGCAGTCAGCAATAGTTGCGGCAGCAACGAGCTTCTCAGCACAGACAAATTACTGTTCTGAGGATTTAAGAGCTCGATCTGATTCAGTCTGCCATCTTCAGAGCTCAGTTTAAGATTTTTTATCAGTTCAGGGTCAGTGAAACTCAGGTTCACAATTTCCTGAAACCCGTTTTGAATCATATATTCAGAGATTTTACGCCGAACTGAAAAAGCATGCCTGTCCATAATCAGAGATCTGACAGTTGCCAGCGTAGCTTTATCCATACCATGCAATCTGATCACTTCTTCAATCAGGTCAATTTCACGCGTCAGATCAATCCTTTTGGGCGGAATCTGAAAATAGAGCGCTTCCAGCAGCGGGTCAATTATAGACAAATCTATTTTATTGGCAGTCTGAGTTTTATAGTAGAGTGACTGCTCACTGTCTTTGACCACTTCCGGAATAATCTTTTCTGATTTAGGGAAAGCTGTTGCCTTGCTGCCTTCCCCCAGATAGGTCAATCCCAATCTGGAAAGATATCTGACAATTTCATCTTTGGCAAGACTGATGCCAATCACCTGCTTAAATCTGCCAGGACGCAATTGTAATACTGCATTTTCTTGCTTAGTTTGCCAATCATCCAAAGTCCCTTGACACAGTGTTCCGCCAGCCAGTTCTAAAATCAACTGAGCTGCTCTGACGCTGGCAGATTCTGCTGTTTCCGGTGCCAGGTGACGCTCAAATCTGTAGGACGAATCAGTCGAAAGCTTATGTTTATAGGCTGTCCTTCTAATTGAGGAATGATTGAAACAGGCAGCTTCCAGAACAAGGTTTC
>JAWOHU010000171.1:0-3585 GCA_046485025.1 Cloacimonadaceae bacterium (SeqCode)
AATTATCCTGCTGAAGCAGATCTGCAGAGGGATTTGTCTCAGTACATCGCTTCCCGGCAGTGGCTGATCTTAAGCATGTTCAAGCAGCAGCGCAGCCTGGAGGAGATCTTCCACGTCCTGACCACGGAAACGGAAACGCTCAAAGAAGCTGTGGTTGAACAGCCGGAAAAGCCTGTTGCAGAGGAGGATGAGGATAATGCGTGACATCATGATAATTGCCCGCAAAGAGCTGAAGTCCTACCTGAGCTCAGTTTCCACTTACATCGTCTTTGTCGTCTTTCTGCTGCTCAGCGGCTGGTTCTTTTCCACTCTGATGTTCAAAGCCGGCAAGGCGGAACTGAGGCAGCTTTTCACCATTCTGCACATGGTCTATCTGTTCTTCATACCCGCTCTGACCATGGGCATGATTTCCAAAGAAAAATCCAGCCAGACCATTGAGCTGCTGGCGACTCTGCCTATCCGGCTCAAAGCCATCGTCTGGGGCAAATTTATGGCAGCCGTCGGACTGCTGGTGCTGATTCTGCTCTTTACTCTGGTGCATCTGCTGACCATCATAATTTTCGGTGAAAACCTTGACTACGGCTCGATTCTTGGCGGTTACCTGGGCATGGCGATTGCCGGCGCTGCCTATTGCGCCATCGGCATTTTCGCCTCTACTCTGCACAGCAACCAGATCCTGGCGTTCATCATCGCTTTTGTGATTTCGCTCTTTTTCTACGGACTGCAGTATGTCCTCGTCCTGCTTCCCGTCGGGGCTGTGGACATCTTTCAATACCTGACTTTCGACTATCATCTGCAGAATTTTCTCAAGGGCGTGATCGACACCCGGGACGTGATCTTCTTCGGGTCCATCATTGCAGCCTTTATGCTGCTGGCGGAATTCATGCTCAAACTCAACAACCGGATGCAGGAGAAATAAGATGGAAAACACTAATCTTACTCCTGTAACAGTCACTTCCAAGCCTGCCAAGACGCGTTCCCTGGTGACGGGACTGATCTTGTCATTGGCTGTGCTGCTGGTGCTGAACCTCATCTCCGCCTTCTTCTTTTACCGGCTGGATTTCTCCCTGGGCAAGATTCACACCCTGAGCCAGACTAGCAAGAACCTGGTGCGCGACCTGAAGGACAACACCGTAGTCAAAGTTTATCTCTCCAGCAATTTGCCACCGGATTACAATATCCTGGCGCGCTATGCCAAAGACCTGCTGAGCGAATACAAGCAGTACGGCGGCAGCCGCTTCCGCTATGAAATCGTGTCACAGTCAAATGAAGACGAATTCAGAGGTCAGGCAGCCCGCGATAATATCTTCACCCAGCGCACCATGATCCTGGAAAACGACCAGCAGACCGTGCGCGACATCTTTATGGGCCTCGCTTTTGAGCACAAGGGCAACCGCGAAAGCCTGAACCTGACCAAAGAGATTGAAGGACGCCTGGAATATGAAATCACCGCTATCCTGAGACGCCTGACCAAAGCTTCCCTGCCCTCTGTGACGGTCTTTCAGGATTCGCTTTACAGCCCTGATTACTACAAGTATTTTGAACATCACATGAACCAGAATTACCAGGTCATCCCAACCAATCTGACCGCTCCTGTAAAGGCTTCCGACGTGCTCGTCTTTCCCGGCGTGCTAGATTCTCTCGCTCAGTTGCAGCTTTATAACCTTGACCAATACATCATGCACGGCGGCAAGGTCGTCTTTCTGCAGGACAGGGTCTTCGGCATGGTGCAATACAACAGCGCCCAGGAGATTTATTCCAACCTGTTCAGATTTCTGGAACATTACGGCATCGAGATCAAGCCCAACCTCGTTATGGACCAGTCCTGCGCCCCCATCAACATGAGCCAGCGCTCCGGCATCTATGTAATTGACGTGCCGGTGCCGTTTCCGCCCATTCCGATGGTGCAGGGAATGAAGAATTCCGTCATCAGCAGAGGCCTGAGCGACATTCTCTTTTACCTGTGCTCTGAAATCAACACCAATCCGCGTGTCCAAGATGTGACCGTCACGCCCCTGCTGAAGACCTCTCCCAATTCCGGCATCATGGACGGTCCGGAGTTTGACATCAGCCCCGAACGCTATCTGCAGCAGAAGATTATGTCCACTCTGAACTATCCTCCAGTCACGGTTTCAGCTCTCTACACGGGCAAATTCAACAGTTTTTTCCGCGACAATCCTTCTATTGCATCGACGGAAGGCTTTATATCAGAAACAGATAAGAGCGAGATCATTGTCATCTCGGATTCCGATTTTATCAGGGATTTTATTGCCGGTCTGTCCAGCGTCAATATGATGTATCTGCTCAATTCCATTGACTTTCTGCTGAAGGATATTTCCCTCAGCGAAGTGCGCTCCAGAACCGTTCCCAACAGCCCGCTGGACATCAGCAACTGGCTTTATAAAAACAACTTTGACCAGACCAGGATTGCTCAGATCGAGCCTAAAGTCAAAAGCGCTGTGAAATATGCCAACCTGCTGCTGCCCTCATTGCTGCTGGTTTTGTTCGGGCTCAGAAGAATGTTCAAACTAAAGAAACACAGACAAATGATCAAAAACCGTTTCCAGCTTATGCGTCCTGAACCTCAGGCGCAGACAGCATCTGACCAGGAGGAAAGCTTATGAAAAAGAGCCATTGGATTGTGCTGATAGTCCTGATAATTCTGACTGCCGTTTACTTTCTGGCACGCTCCAGGCAGCCTGTGGAAAAGGAAGTCCGCTTCTTCAAAGCCGATTCCACTGACGTTTACAAACTGGAGTTTTTCACTCCCTCTGACACCATCATCGTCACTCGTGAAGCAGATGCCTGGCGTCTCGTGCAGCCCGTCAGTTGGGATGTCAACACCCAGCAGTTGGAGTATTTCTTTGCACAGGTGCTTCCGATTAAAACTTCCACCACCCCGATGTCGGACGACCCCAATCTGCAGAACATGTACAAGGTCAATGAGGACCTCGGCATCCAGGTCAAAATCTCTGACCGCAGCGGCAGACTGCTCGACCACGTCTTTATCGGCAATGGCACCAACACCACTTTTGACTATGGCAGAAGGCAGGGCGACCGCAAAATCTATCAGTTCAAAAGCAACATCACCAACCTCGTCAAGCCCGATATTTTCCTCTGGCGCTCCACCAATATTACCAACCTGAAGCGCGCCCAGATTGACTTCATCGATGTTAAATACACCAAAAATGCCTACACGCTCACCATTCTGGGTGACAGCATCCGCTATTCCGACGCCCGTGAAACATTTACAATTCCGCGCTACAACAGGGCTCAGCACAAGGTCATCAACGCCCTGGAAAATCTCATGACCTGGCAATTTATTGACCAGGACACCGACCAGTGGAAAGCTGAATTCGAGAAGCCGGAATGCAGAATCGAGGTGCATCTCAGGGATAAAAAAGTCAGGACTTTTACCCTCATCCGCAAGATCACGCCCTTGGAAGGCACTCATCCCAACGAGCCTGACAAGGACGTCTATGTCCTCATGATGGTGGATGACAAACCCTCGCCGCTGTATCAGATGACCGGCGATTTCATCAACCGCTTTACCAGGGCGGCAATGCATTTTAAGGTGGAGTATGA
>JAWOHU010000210.1:0-5938 GCA_046485025.1 Cloacimonadaceae bacterium (SeqCode)
GACGGCTTGGTCAGCCGGGACAGAAAGCGGTCGAGGTGGTTGGCGAACGCCTGCCGGTCGCTATCGGAATAAATCTGGATTTGCCCTTCCTGAATGAAATCGAGGAATTGGTGGGAGATTTGGGCATTCAGCAGATCAATCATTCCGAAAGGACGATTGAGATTCTGCTGCCTTCCATTAACGTGGAAGCCTGTGTCAAAGCACTGCACGACAAATACATAAAGAGGATTGGATGAAATATTTAGTGACCAGCGCTCTCCCCTACGCCAATGGCAAACTGCATATCGGGCATGTGGCAGGAGCCTATCTTCCGGCTGATATCTTTGTCAGATTTCTGCGACTGCATAAAGAAGACGTTATCTACATCTGCGGAACTGATGAACACGGCACTCCCATCTCCATACAAGCAGATGCAGAAGGAGTTGAACCTAAAGTCATAGTGGACCGTTATCACGCTCTGATAAAAGAAGCCTTTGACGGCATTGATATTGAGTTCGATAATTTCTCCGGAACCTCGCGTCCACCCCATTTCAAGATATCGCAGGAGTTCTTCTTAAGTCTCTATAAACGGGGCGATGTTCATCCCAAAGACACTTTGCAGTTCTATTGCGAGCATGACAAACGCTTTCTAGCAGACCGTTACGTGGAAGGCATCTGTCCCAATTGCGATACTCCCGGCGCTCGCGGTGACCAGTGTGACGCCTGCGGACAGATTTATGACACCACCACCCTGAAAGAGCCCAAATGCAAGATTTGCGGCAATACGCCTGTGATAAAAGGCACCCGGCACTGGTTTCTGCATCTGGACGGGTTCACGCAACAAATGAAAGATTGGCTGGCCAAAAAGGAATATTGGAAGGAAAATGTCAGAAACTTCATGCTCAATCTTTTGGAACAGGGTCTGGTGGAGCGTTCCATCACGCGTGACATCAAATGGGGCATTCCGGTTCCGCTGGAAGAAGCCAAAGACAAAGTCCTCTACGTCTGGTTTGAAGCGCCAATCGGATACATTTCATCCACCCTGGAGTGGGCTGAAAAAATCGGTCAGCCGGAACGCTGGAAGGATTACTGGTTGGATCCTGAGACGAAGTTAATACACTTTATCGGCAAAGACAATATCATTTTCCATGCTCTCATCTGGCCTGCTGTGCTGATGGGACAGGAAAAGACTTTTGCTCTCCCTCACGACATTCCTGCCAATGAATTTATGAATCTGGAAGGGCAGAAAATCTCGACCAGCCGCAATTGGGCAATCTGGGTGGATGAATTCGTCAAGGAATTTGACGGCGATTATCTGCGCTACTATCTGGCAAACAACGCTCCCGAAAGCAAGGACAGCGATTTCAGCTGGAAGGATTTTCAGAATAAAGTCAATAACGAACTTAACAACACTCTGGGCAATCTGGCGCACCGTGTCTTTGCCTTTAGTAAAAAGCAGTTTGGCGGTATCGTCAAACCTGTTGAACTTTCAGATGCCGGAAAATCAGTTCTGAGCGAAGCAAAAGACTTATGCAAACAGATTGAGCAAGGTTACAAAGAATACCAGGTGCGCCGCAATACCAAACTTATTATGGATATAGCGCGTCTGGGCAATAAATTCTTCGATGAAAGCAAACCCTGGCAGAGCGTCAAAGACAATCGCAATGCAGCAGAAGAGACCATTTACATTTGCACCTGTCTGCTCAGAATGATTTCCGCGGTGCTCTATCCCATCATTCCAAAAAGTATGCTGAAACTCAGAGCCATGCTTGGTTTGAAAGAAATCAGCCACTGGGACGAGTGTCAAGAAAGTTATCAGGATACCCTTACTCTGACTGAAACTGCGCAACTCTTTACCAAGATAGAGGATGAAGTCATCGAAAAGCAGTTGGAGAAGCTGTATAAAGCCGGTCAGGATAATGGCAAATCTGCTTTGGAAGAAAGCAAAATCCCTCCCCTCAAACCTGAAATCAGCTACGACGACTTTGCCAAAATGGATATCAGGATTGCTAAAGTGCTGGAAGCTGAAGCAGTTCCAAATACAGACAAATTAGTTAAACTGAAAATCGATCTGGGCGATTCTCAAAGAGAACTGGTGGCAGGAGTGGCGCTTAGTTACAAGCCTGAAGAGCTGATTGGCAAAAGCATTGTTATCCTGGCAAACCTGCAGCCCAGAAAAATCAGAGGCATTGTCTCCAACGGCATGATTCTTTGCGCCCACAACGAAGACAAGCTCAGTATCCTACTCCCGGAAAGAGAAACGCCTCCCGGAAGTGACATTTCATAGTATGCGCCTGCTGCTGAGTGTATTGCTCTTTATCTCAATAACAGCTTTATTTTGTGCTGAAATCAGAGACGGCAAGCTCTGGCTGGAAATTCATATACTGAACAGCAAACAGATTGATCTTTCAACTGAAGGCAGTTTCCAGATAAGTGAAATCGGTTCTCCCCTGTCAGGTGAATTTTCAGGAGATGTGAAACTGCAGATTGTAGCGCAAGATGAACAGAAAATGTGGGGCATCATAAACCACATTGAAGTGGTAAATCCCGATTCAATAAAGCTTTATCAGGATGAGAATATCAGAGAGAAATTCGTCTGGCAGGATGGTAAGCTGGCAATCCAATCTGAGAGGTTGTTCTTTGAAAACAAGTACTTTACAGATTTGAAAACTGCTGAGAAATATGCTTCTGAAACAGGTTACTCGGCCCGCCAGATCTGCCCTGTCCCCATGCACAGTGCATCTCTGAAAGTAACTCCTTCAAAAGGGAAAGAGAGATTTTTCCAACTGCCGGTTCAACTCAGATTTTCAGAAGATGTCAGTTTTAATCATAGTAACAACCTGTTTCAGGGTGAATTCACAATCAAACCTGTCAAAGCTGAACTGTGCCTGTTAAATCATATAGATATAGAAAGTTACGTGGCTGGCGTGGTGCCCAACGAAATCGGCAATCTGGCTCCGGAAGAAGCTCTCAAAGTGCAAGCTGTGGCAGCCAGAACGCATGCTGTCAGTCTTCTGCTTCAGAACAAACACATCAATGATGGCTACGATCTATGCAGCAGCACGCACTGCCAGGTCTTCAAAGGTAATCATCTGCAGAATGACGAAGTCAGATCTGCAGTCCTGGAAACCACAAATTCTGTTCTGATTTATGCAGACAGAATCGCTGATACAGTCTATCACAGCAGTTGCGGCGGCAAGACAGAAACCAATCAGGCTGCCTGGAATGGTAAACCCATTTCCTTTTTACAAGGCGTAGCCTGCTATCCTGAACTGGAAAGTCTTAATCTATCACTTGAAATCAATGCTGTCAAATGGTTGGAAACAAATACTGATAATGCAGATATGTCAAGCTGGGAAAAGCGAGCTGAAAGCTGGGAGAGAATTATCTCCAGACACAGCCTGGCATCTGATAATAAAGTAAAAAACCTGCATGCCCTGAAAGTGTTAAGCAGAGGAAACTCAGGACGAATTATGAAGCTCAAACTGATCGGATCCAATGAAGTCACGATTGAAGGCGAATACAAGATCAGACAAGCCTTGGGCGGACTGCCAAGCTCTTTTTTCTATGTCAGTAATGGAAGAAAAACGAGTACAGCGACTTACTCCCTGCCTGAAAAAATTATCATCAAAGGCAAAGGCTTTGGGCACGGAGTAGGACTGTGTCAGGTCGGCGCTTTGCGCAAAGCCAGAGCAGGATGGCTGTGGCTGGATATCCTGGCATATTACTATCCGGGTGTTTCCGTCACTGACAATTGGCTTGATTTCCATTCAGAGAAAAGATGATTTTGATAAGAATGAAGGATTATGAATAAGCAAGACTATGTTTTGAGAGGAACCGCCTGCCATGAGCAATTCAGGTTTTTTGCCTGTGACTCCACCCAGGTGGTTCAGACAGCTCTGGATTTGCATAAACTGGCTCCCGCACCAACTTTGCTGCTGGGCAGACTGCTAACCGGCGCTCTGCTGATAGGTCTGGAGCTCAAGGACAACGCCTTTAGCCTGACTTTAAATATTGAAGCAGAGGGTCCTCTCAAAGGTGCAATTGCCATTTATGAGCCTGAAGGCAAGGTGCGTGGTTATGCCAAGAATCTGGATTTCTTTGCTAAAGACATCAAAGCTAACTGGCAGATTGGCAAACTTTTGGGAAAAGGCACTCTGAACGTCATCAAAGACCTCAAACTGAAAGCTCCTATGACCGGAACAATTAACCTTCAGACGGGCGAGATTGCTGAAGACATTGCTCATTACTATCTGCAGTCTGAACAAGTTCCTACTGCAGTCAGTCTGGGTGTTTTATTTGATGCGGATGGAAAAATCCGTTCTGCCGGCGGCTATCTGATTCAACAAATGCCATCAGCAAATCCAGTTGACGTGGAAAAATTAGCTTCCAATCTTGCCAACACGCCTTACATAACAGATTTACTGGATATGGGGCTTGACTGGGACAGCATTCTGGGTAAGATGATTTTCAAAGATATGGACTGGTCTGTCAGCACGAAAATACCTGCCAGTTATCATTGCTCCTGCTCCAAAGAACGCTTTGCCAATGCCTTAAGACTACTTGGCAAAGAGGAACTGCAATCAATGTCAGAAGGAATTGCACCTTTCTGCCACTATTGCAACAAAGAATATACTTTTAGCTCTGAAGAAATCCAAGCTCTCATAGATTCAATCAACCAAAAGGAAACTACCCATGCATAAGTTTATATTATTAATGATTTTACTGTTTTATATAGCATTTTCTTCAGCACTGACTTATAATGATGCTGATTTCCTTATGCAGAAGGAACTTTGGAGCATTCTGGACAAGCATTCTGAATCCATAGCAGACAGCACTTTTTCCAAATCTGCAGACCGACATTGGCTGGAACTCTACATTAAGTATGCTGAGCAGAAATCTGACACTCTGGCTGTTCTGAACGCCCTGGAAAAACTGGCTCTGGAACAGGGTGAGCTTGATAAAGCTGTGAATTGGACTATCCTGTCTGCTGATTATGGTTTGGCGCATCCTGAGTATCCTTTGATTGAAAAGACCATGCAGCTTAAAACTCATTACACTGCCGAACCTGACAGCCTGGTGTTGTCTTACTACATCTATGGTGCAGACGAGGAGTCTCTTTATAAATCTATCTCCAGATTGACTACATACAACTCCTACATTGAAGATCTTGCCAAAGCCCTGCTGGACATGATTTCTGTTGAGCGCAACGATTCCCTGGCTGCTGCTCTGACAGATAAATTCAATATCACCTTTCCTCATTCCAAATGGGGGCAGGCAATCTATTACTTTGAACTGGCAAGAGCAATCAGAAACAAGGATTATGCTGAGTTTGAAGACCTGACAGAAAATAAGATGAATTCTCCGGCAAATCAGAATGCTATTGATAATAATTACTTATCTGCTTTCAGATACATCACAACTCTTTTTCTGACCAGTCCTACTCTGCGTAGAGAGATATCTGAACAAAATATACAGACTGATTTTCTGAATAAAGCATCAGAACTGTTAAATCTCTTTTCCCAAAGCGATGAATCAATACTTGTCTTGTATGATAATTACTCTCCTCACCACTGGCAGGCAAGACTGCATTTGCAAAAGGCTAAGATACTGTATTATAGAATTCTTGAGCAGAACACACTCTTTGGTGATGAGCAATCACTTGTCGCTATAAGCAAGAAACCACTTAGCAAAACTCAAAGCAGAAAAATGCAGACTTTGCTTGGTTCCATTAGCTTTGCCAACAACGACGCCGGTGAATTAGCTGAATTGTCTTTCTGGAAAGGAAAATACCATGCCCTTTATTCAGATAAAAAGAATCTGTTAACGGCAGCAAGGCATTTCACACAATGCCTGATTTACGGTGCTCCCAGAAAGAAATATGACACTGAAGCACTGCATTATCTGGAATTGATTCACAGAAAATTGAAAATCAAGGATGACCTCCTGGCCTGGCAGC
>JAWOHU010000202.1:0-5751 GCA_046485025.1 Cloacimonadaceae bacterium (SeqCode)
GCTGAAGTAGTTGTTGACTGGGACAAAGATGCCTCTTTGATTTTGGAAGATGAGATTGAGAATATTCCGGAAGAAGAGCTTGCTGACGATGAACAATAAACCGATTTTCGGTCAGTTCAGCATAAATGTCTTGACATAAAGGAATATTTCTTTACAATATAAAAAATTGAATATCCTCAACTGAAAGGGAGGAAATTTGTTAATACAAAATTACTTTGAAACACGCCTTCAGATGATTGAAGACAGGCTGAAGTCAGCCCTGTCCCTGCAGGATAAATACAACCGTGATTTGGTCAAAGCGATGAATTACACGGTGTTTTCCGGCGGCAAGAGATGGCGTCCTCTGCTGGTCCTGGCAATTTATGAAATGCTGATGGGACATAAGAAAAAAGCCAAACTCGATTCTGCCATAACTGCTTCCTGTGCCTTAGAATTGGTGCATAGCGCTTCAATCATTCATGATGACCTGCCGGGTCTGATGAACAGAAAAGAGCGGCGCGGCAAGGACCCTGTGCACGAGAAATATGGCAGTGCTATTGCTATATTGGCAGGAGACGCTCTGTTTACTCTGGCTTTTGAGCTTTTATCCGAGATTCCTGATGCTCTCAAAGCCAATCAGTGTATCCGGATTATTGCCAAGGCTTCCAATAGTTATGGAATGATTGGCGGGCAGGTGGTTGACCTCATTCACAGGCACAAAGTAATCAAAATCAATACACTCAGATACATCGATGTAAAAAAGGTCTGTGCTTTGCTGCAGGCTGCTGCTGAAATGGGCTGCGTGCTGGCTGACGCTGATGACAACACCAAACAGGTAATGAATACCTATGCGCTCAATCTGGGTCTGGCTTATCAGATGATTGAGGATATCATTGATGATTATGGTGACACAGATGACTTCAATTTTGATGAAGAGATTATTCCTGCTTCCAAATCAGGATATGCCGGTTTGTTGGGATTTGACAAGGCCAGAAAGCAGACTGAAAAACTGCTTGATGATGCTTTTAGAGCAGTGAAAGGTTTTTCCCACAATGAGATTCTGATTGAATTCATTCAGATGATAAAAGACCGTCTGCCTTGATATGATTGATTGTCACACCCATATAATTCCCAATATAGATGATGGCTCCACCAGTCTGGAAAGCTCTCTGGAAGCTTTACGTCAGATGGCGGACGGAGGCATAAAATCAGTCATCTGCACTAGTCATTATATGCGTGGACTGTATCAGTTCAAACCTGAAGATTACACTGCTAAATTCAGGGAACTGGAAGCTGAAATCAAACATCAGAATATTCCAATTACAATCTATCCCGGAGCGGAAGTCTTTGTCACTGCTGGCATTACAGAAGATATTATGGCAAACAATCTGACTTTGGCTGATTCCAGTTATGTTTTGATAGAATCTGACTTGAACGGATTCCCTCCGGATTTTCAGAAGAACATTTATCTCATGCTCAGAGCTGGCTTAAGACCCATTCTGGCTCATGCTGAAAGGTATGTCCCCGTGATGATGAAAACTCACAATGCCAAAGACATGATCAATCGCAGTGTTTATATCCAGATTAATGCTGCCAGTCTGGTTGGCGGTTATGGCGACAAGGTCAAGCATACTGCCTGGAAACTTTTAAACAAAGGCTGGGTACATTTCATGGGTTCAGACCACCATAACAAAACAGATTACAAGGCTTTTTTTCAAGCAAAGGACAAAATTACCGCACACATTGATTCCGAAACTGCTGAATTCCTTACCCGGACTCATCCTACAGCCATTATCAAAAATGATAAAGTCTCTTATGAGTATGTTATGGTGTATCGCGATTCCAGGAAGAAATTCCCCTCCAGGTTGTTCAAGTCACTGGGTGTCTGATGGCAAAAAAAATCCTGATTACCGGAATCACCGGGCTGATTGGACGTTCCGTTTTAGACAAACTTCTGGAATTGAATGCTGACTTTGAAATCTCAGCGCTGATTCGTCCTCATACCAACCGCAGCCGGTTCAGCAAATACGCCGGTTCAATCAAAATTACTTTCCTCAATTTGGGAGACATAGAGGGACTGAAGTCATTCCTGAGTTCAGCACGCTACGATATAATCCTGCATATCGGTGCTCTGAGAGGAGGTCGTCAGTATTCCCAGAAATCATTTTACAGAGCCAACGTGCAATCCACTGAACAATTAGTGGAAAATGCCCTGCGCAACAAATCCCGCTTTATATTCTGTTCTTCTGTCGGCGTTTTTGGTGCTATTCCGGAAGAAACTCCTGCCAATAATGAAACGTCCTTTAAAGCTGATAACTATTATCATTATACCAAAATATCCTGCGAGAAAATCATCAATCAGGCTATCCTGAAGGGTCTGGATGCAGTGATCATCAGACCATCCATCACTTATGGCAAGGGAGACCGCGGCTTTCCCCACCAACTGGTAAATCTGGTCAGAAGCAGGATGTTCACTGTCAGCAACAAACCTGTCTGGATGCATCTCTGTCACATTGATACGATTTCTTCCGCCTTTGTCAGACTGGCTACAGATAAAAGCAGCATCAGCGGTAAATCATATAACGTTGCAGATGTAGAACCTGTACAGCAGCGAGACCTGGTGAACTTCATCTACAGGCAGATATACAATAAAAACTATCCCTCTTGGCTGACCATTGATAATGACATTTTGCGCGCCGGTGAATGGATTGCGCGCAAGCTTAAGAATGAACTCTGGACTGCCAGGTTTGAGCTCATTTCTCACAGCTGGTTCTATCAGGTGCGGGAAGCTTATGCCGACCTGGATTTGCCCCAGCATTTCACCATTCCGGACATCAACTTCATCATCAAAAAGGCTCTGCCGGAAGAAAAGCGGAAGTAGAGAAATGGCGCTCCCGATTCTGCATAACTGGGCAAATTACTTCACTGATTATCATGAAGGACTGGGTTCCTCCTATGAGAGGATCATCCTCAATCAACTGCTGCTGAATCTGAAACGGCGCTACAAATTCGATACTGTTTTGGAAGCCCCAACCTTTGGTTTTACTGGCATTACAGGACTGAATTCCATCGTTCTTAGCCGTTCGGGATGCAATGTTACTTTGCTTGACCATGACTCTGAAAGGGTGGATAAGATACAACAAATTCACCGTGAACTGAATGCAGAAATTGATGTCCAGGTTATATCATCATATCATCCTTTGCCTTATGCAGACAAATCTTTTGACTTCAGCTGGAATTTCTCGGCGCTCTGGTTTGTGGAAGATTTATCCGCCTTTTTATCCGAACTGTGCAGAGTGACGTCCAAAGCCATTCTGCTCTGCGTCCCCAATCGTGACGGGCTCGGCTACAAATGGCAGAAAGCACATTCTGATATCCCTTCCGGTCTGGTTTTTAATGAAAATAACATTGACCCTATATTACTAAAAGCTGAACTGAAAAAACTGAACTGGATACTTATCCGCGAGGATTACATCGATTGTCCGCCCTGGCCTGACATTGGTATGAACAAGGAGAAATTTCTGGGCAGTTACCTTAGTAAAATCAGGATTAAA
The DNA here is from genome assembly GCA_046485025.1 of Cloacimonadaceae bacterium (SeqCode). Lineage (GTDB taxonomy): Bacteria > Cloacimonadota > Cloacimonadia > Cloacimonadales > Cloacimonadaceae > UBA5614. Next base: position 3,534 of record JAWOHU010000202.1, read on the forward strand.
TCAACCAAAGAAAGACCCAGGAAGCAGGTCAGTATCATGGATTTCTACAGCGGTAAGGACAGCGGCTTTGCCCAGAGAATGCTGAAGTTTTCTCTGCTGGAAAATTATGCTCCCACCAGTTTCAAAAAACAATGGGCGCATCACTTCTGGATGTTGTTTGAACCCTCTCCCCGCTGATGAATAAGAGCATTGCGTCGATTCTGATTGGTCTTGCCATTGGCATTATTCTGATTGTCCTCTGGCTCTTTACCTTTGATTTTTCTCATTTTGCCGAAACCCTGCGCCACTTGAAGTTATCCTATGTCGCTCTGGCAGGAATGTTTTACCTCTTTGCCTATTTCATCCGTTCGGTCAGATGGAATCTGCTTCTGCGCAAACAGACAAAGCTTTCCATCAAAGACACCTGGCTGATTTCGGCTGCCGGAAACTGGCTCAATTATCTGGTCCCCATCCGTGCCGGAGAAGTCGTGAAGGCAGTCCTGGTCAGGAAACTGAAGTCCGTCAGCGCTGTCTCAGTGATGCCCTCTATTTTCATTGATAAATTCTTTGATACCTTGGGTATTTTCTTTGTGCTGCTGCTCATTCCATTTGTCAGGATAAGCGCTTCCAAAGGGCTGAACATCCTCATCATTCTGTTGATTCTGATGTTTGTGATTATCTTCGGAATTCTGATTCTGGCAGTAACACATAAAAGTAGAATAACCTCTATATTACAAATCCTGTTCAGATGGCTGCCTGTCAAATTCCGCAGTAAAATCAATCATCTGATTGTATTATTCATAGACGGACTGAATATTTTTGAACACCGACGCCGGGTAATTTTGTATAGCATAGGGCTGACTTCGCTGGGAGTCCTGTTTGACGGCATGTATTTTTATCTGATGTTCATTGCTTTCAATCAGAATCCCGGCTTTTTGATTGTGTTGTTTGGCTACACTCTGATTAATCTGTCTTATGTCTTGCCACAGCCTCCGGCCCAGCTTGGCAGCAACGAGTGGATGATGATTATCATCTTTTCTTTGGGATTCGGGTTGACGCGGAACATAGCCTCCGCAATCATGGTTTTTGCGCATCTGTTTACGGCCTGCATCATCAGTGTCCTGGGCATCCTGGGCTTCAGTTATGCAGGGATAAAGTCCGTGACACAGATTAAAGGAGAATTATAATGGACCAGAATTTAGCTGTAATTGAAGTTCTGAATGAAAAACGTCAGCAACTGCTGAAAGAAATACACAAAGTCATCATCGGACAGGACAAGGTCATAGACGAAATCGTCATCGGACTCTTTTCCAACGGACACATGCTGATTGAAGGCGTGCCTGGACTTGCCAAAACCCTGCTGATTTCGACCATAGCCCGCGCTTTTAATCTCAGTTTCAGCCGCATCCAATTCACGCCTGACCTCATGCCTTCCGACATTACAGGCTCGGAAATCCTGAATAGAAACGAACAGCGTCAGGACAGCTTTTTCGACTTTATCAAAGGTCCTGTCTTTGCCAACATCATTCTGGCGGATGAAATCAATCGCACTCCGCCCAAGACCCAGGCTGCGCTATTGCAGGCGATGCAGGAAAATCAGGTCACTTACGGCAACCGCACCTGGAATCTGGACCTGCCGTTTATCGTGCTGGCAACTCAGAATCCTATCGAACAGGAAGGTACCTATCCCTTGCCGGAAGCCCAATTGGACAGATTTATGTTCTACATCAACATCGGCTATCCCTCTCTGGATGAAGAAAAGCTGATTGTGGCGCAGACCACTGGACTGGAGGAACAAGCCGTGCAGCGCGTAATGACGGCGCAGGAACTAATTACTGCCCAGAAATCCATCCGCAGTATTCCGGTCAGTGAACACGTGATAAACTTCGCTGTGGATTTGGTTCGCTCCACCCGTCCCAATGAGCCGGGAGCCACTGACTACATCAAAAAATGGGTTAATTGGGGTGCCGGACCGAGAGCTTCCCAGTTCCTGATTATGGCTGCCAAAGCAAGAGCAGCGCTGACAGGCAGGCTGACCCCCGCCGAAGATGATGTGATGCAGGTGGCGGAAATCGTTCTGCAGCACCGCATCATTGTCTCTTTTGCCGCTGAGGCGGAAGGCATCCGCTCTGCCGACATAGTCAAGCATCTGCTTACCTCAAAGTGAGGTGGTTATGAACAAATTCGCTTTTCTCCTTCTGCTGACGGTTCTGCTCTCTGTGAGCCTGCTCAGCGCCCT
>JAWOHU010000251.1:0-5453 GCA_046485025.1 Cloacimonadaceae bacterium (SeqCode)
GTTCAACTTATGAGGTGTGACTACAACAATTTCCACGAGCAGGTCGCCGGTTCCATAGGAAGAATGCAAAGTCGGAAGACCTTGTCCTTTAAGCCTGAAAATGCGTCCGCTCTGTGTTCCGACCGGAACTTTCATCTTGACTGATGACTGCAAAGTCGGGACAATTATCTCATCCCCTAAAGCCGCTTGGGAAAAGGAGATCGGATACTTCAGGTATAAATCGCGGCCGTGTCTTTCAAACTGGTCGTCCTGCTTCTGGTGAATGAGAACAAGGATGTCACCCCTGCTTCCACCGCGGGGTCCGACATTGCCCTGTCCGCGCAGCCGGATATATTGTCCTTCTTCCACTCCGGCAGGGATTTTGACCTTGATTTCATTGACCTTGCCCATTCTGCCTTCGCCATAACATTTCGAACACCGGTTTTTTATAATCTTGCCTTCTCCCCGGCAGGATGGGCATTCAGAGACGGTCTGCATTTGCCCGAAAAGGGATTGGCGCACTTGTCTGACCTGACCTGTCCCACGGCATTGGGAACAGGTTTCAGTCTTGCCATCAGCGCTGCCGGTACCGTTGCATTTATCGCAGGCTTCTTTGACACCTATTTTAATTTTCTTTTCGATGCCACCGGCAATTTCTTTCAGAGTAAGAGACAGCTCAATCTGCAAATCCTCACCGCGGTTGGGTTGCTGACGGCTCCTACCTCCACCTCCAAATCCTCCACCAAAGAGGGTTTCAAAGATGCTGCTGAATCCACCGCCAAAGATGTCGCTCAAATCATCTGCATGAGTAAAGTTACTCCAGTCAAATCCGTGTCCGCCAAAAGCGCTCTCTACTCCTGCAAAACCATGCTGGTCATAGAGCTGCCTTTTTTCAGGATCGGACAGGACTTCATAGGCTTCACTGGCTTCCTTGAATTTCTCTTCCGCTGCTTTGTCATCAGGATTCTTATCAGGATGAAACTGCATTGCCAGCTTGCGGTAAGCCTTTTTTATGGTGGAGTCGTCGGCATTTTTATCAACTCCCAGCACTTCATAATAATCACGTTTAGTAGCCACTCAAAATCCTTTACCTTTTACCACGAAGGGCACGAAGAAGGCACGAAGGGAAGAAGTTGTGTTTATAGAACATATCTCTTTACACCATCTTTTAGATACTTGACATTAAAGTTTATCAATAAACCGACATGTATCTTAGCCAGTTTCATATAAGTCAGAAGCTGCTTGTGCATCTCTATGGCTCATCCAATCACCTGTTTTGACAGTTCTTCAAATTTCAAATTAGATTCTTATAAGCTTCGTATAATCTCTTCGTGCTCTTCGTGATTAACTTACTTTTTATCATCATCCACGACTTCATAGTCGGCGTCAATCGGTCCCTCTTCCTTTTCCGGCTGGGGTTCCTGCTGCTGTCCCTGAGCAAAATCCTCAGGATTGAAGCCTTGGGCATTGGGGTCAAAACCTGCCCCGGCACCGCCTTGCTGCTGTTGAGCCTGGGCATAGATGACTTCTCCCAGTTTTTGAGATTTCTTCATCAGGTTATCCTTGGCAGCGTCGAGTTCAGTTTTCTCAGTCGCTTTTTCCAGCTTTTCTTTGGCATCTTTCAGAGCTTCTTCAATACCGGCTTTGTCCTCAGGGGAAATCTTGTCGCCATGCTCGGACAACGCTTTCTCAGTCGAGAAAATCAGAGTGTCGAGTTCGTTTTTGGCAGTGATAAATTCCTGACGGATTTTATCATCTTCGGCGTGCATCTCAGCGTCTTTAATCATGCGGTCGATATCATCTTTATTAAGATTTCCGGCTCTGTCAATTACGATGGACTGCTCCTTGCCGGTGCCTTTGTCCTTGGCGGATACGTGCAAAAGACCATTGGCGTCGATATCAAAGGTGACTTCAATCTGCGGAAGCCCTCTGGGAGCAGGCGGAATGCCCACCAGGTCAAATCTGCCCAGAGATTTATTATCAGTTGCCATTGGACGTTCGCCCTGCAGAACGTGAATAGTGACGGCAGTCTGGTTATCCGCTGCAGTTGAAAAGACCTGACTCTTCTTGGTCGGAATGGTGGTATTTCTCTGAATCAGGGCTGTCATCACACTGCCCAGAGTTTCTATTCCCAGGGAAAGAGGAGTCACGTCCAGCAGCAGAACATCACTGACTTTCTCGTCTCCACTCAAAATAGCGCCCTGAATGGCTGCTCCGATGGCAACAACTTCATCGGGATTGAGACTGTAATTCGGCTTCTTGCCAAAGAACTTTTCCACGGCGTCCTGGACTGCCGGAATACGTGTGCTACCGCCCACCATCAACACTTCGCTGATATCAGACTGAGAGAGTTTGGCATCCCGAATAGCTTTCTGGCAGGGAACTATGGAACGCTGCACTAGGTCAGCGGTCAGACGGTTGAATTCACTTAAGGTGAGATCCAGACTCAGGTGTTTGGGACCTGTGGCATCTGCAGTAATGAAAGGCAGATTGATGTTGGTGGACTGGGTTCCCGAGAGCTCGATTTTGGCTTTTTCGGCTGCTTCTTTGAGGCGCTGCATAGCCATAGCATCCTTGGACAGATCCATACCCTCGGCTTTCTTGAATTGTTCCAGAATCCAGTCAATCACGCGTTTGTCAAAGTCGTCTCCACCCAGATGGGTGTCGCCATTGGTGGACAGAACTTCCACCACGCCGTCGGAAATATCCAGAATAGAGATATCAAAGGTGCCTCCGCCCAGGTCATAGACAGCTACCTTCTGCTCTTTCTTGTTTTCCATACCATAAGCCAGAGCTGCTGCCGTTGGCTCATTGATAATGCGTTTGACATCCAAACCAGCAATGCGCCCGGCGTCTTTAGTAGCCTGACGCTGGTCGTCATTGAAGTAGGCGGGAACTGTGATGACAGCTTCAGTAACTTTGGTGCCGAGATATGCTTCAGCGGTTTCCTTCATTTTGGTCAAAATCATGGCGCTGATTTCCTGCGGCGTAAAGTCTTTGTTATCGACGTCAACGTGCACAGCTGCCTGTCCTTTTAATCCCGAAATCACCTTAAACGGCACTTGCTTGATTTCTTCCGGAACTTCGCTGTAAGCACGTCCCATAAAGCGTTTGATTGAGTAGACGGTATTGTGGGGATTAGTCACAGCCTGACGTTTTGCCAGTTGTCCTACTAATCTCTGTCCGTCTTTGGTAAATCCGACGACAGAAGGAGTGGTCCTTCCGCCTTCGGCGTTTGGTATCACTACGGGTTTGCCGCCTTCCACGACGGCAACGCATGAGTTTGTGGTGCCAAGGTCAATTCCTATAATCTTTCCCATGGTTTTTCCTCCATTTATTCTTTATTATTATTTTCGTTTAAGCCGCTGGAAACTGCCACTCTGACAGGTCTGATCAGCTTATCATTCATAGTGTAGCCATTCTGGATAATGGCAGCCACCTTGCCTTCCTCAAAGTCGGAAGGTATATGTGCCAAAGCTTCATGCAGGTTGGGGTCGAATTCCTCGCCCAGAGCCTCAATCCGCCTGACACCCTCACGTTCCAGAGCAGCCTTGAACTGCTGCTCAATCTGCATTATGCCCTTGATGAAACTGTCTTCTTTCTGCTCATCATTAACTTGCATCAGGGCGCGGTCAAAATTATCTAAAACTTCACACATAGAGAGCGCCAGCTTTTCGGAAGCCCGCTTGATCCAGTCAGATTTCTCTTCCAGAGATCGTTTGCGGTAGTTATCAAATTCCGCCATTGAGCGTAAATACTTATCTTTCCAATCATTGACGAGTGCTTCCATTTCTGCAGCTTTTGATCTGATTAATGAAATCTCTTCGTTTTCCAAGTCTGCTTCAGTCATAGATTCAGTTTCATCAATGCTGATCTCATGTTCCCAATCTCTTTCTACCAAGTCTTCTTTGTTCTTCTTTTTAGACATCCATCCCTCTGCAATTCATAATTTTAATTTGTAATTACTTTTTCACAATCATTCCGCGCTTTGTGGTCAGGGTAATGGTTTTTGCCACGTCTCTGACCAACGGAATGAGTTTTCTGTAATCTGCTCTGACGGGTGCTACGATACCGAGATAGCCGGGGATTTCATATATCTCATAGCGCTCAAAAATGATGGCAAACTGCTGCCATTTAGCTTCCATCAACTGCTCGCCCATGATGACACTAACTCCGTCTTTTATCTCAAACTGCTTCATCAGGTTCAGGACTTTGTCCTGTCTCTGAATCAGGTGCATAAAATTCAGGACTTCTTCCTTGCTGTCAAACTCAGGCTGCTCCAGGAACTTGATGCTGCCGTCAAAGTGAATGAAGAAGCTGGAAATCTCAATGAACGCTTCATGCAGTTCTTTTAAAAACTGATTGAGCAGCGGACTTTCCTTTTCTATGACTTCTCTCATTTCCACCAGATATTTATTGGCGATGTCATAGATGCGAAGTCCCACCAGTTCGTCATTCAGATAGCGCACCAGTTTTTTTAGCTGGGTTTCCGTGATGTCATAATCGCATTTCATGATGACTGTTTTATCCAGCCCGCTGTCCAGACTCATCACAAACAGGAATTTATGAGGTTCAATCCTGAAAACTTCCAGCTTGCTCAGATAGCCTGAAGAGACTTCCGGCTCTGCCACAAAGCTGAGTTGGTCAGTCTCCTTTGCCAGCAGCTGCATGATGTAATGCAGCGCGCGGGGCGTGTCTTTGTAATGCCTGATGAGCAATTCACGCAGGAAATCCATGTTTTCGAATGTGGTCTGCCTATGCTGTGACTCTATGCTTCTCAGATACTGCCTGTAGCCGTGAATGGTGGGAATCCTGCCTGCGGAAGTATGCGGCTGTAGGATCAGGTTCATATCTTCCAGCTTGAACAAATCAATTCTCAAAGTCGCGGGACTCACCTGTTTGAGATACTTTTCATTCAGAATCCGCGACGAAACAGGCTCATTTGACAGAATATATTCATCCACCAGTGCACAGAGCGTGACGTTCAGCCTTAATTCATTCTTTTTCACATCTACCTATCATATAATATCTTGTCATAATGTATTTAAAGTTATTTCTAATCCTCGTTTGACTTGATTTAGCAATATATATTTTAAATTGCCAATCTATTAGACAAGATAAATGGAATAGTAAAATTGTCAATCAAAATCTTAGACTGCTAATTTAAGCACAAAAAAAACAGGAAGCGAGGGGGAAAACGCTTCCTGCTATAAATTTACATCAGCGATGTGTTATTAAAGTAATACTGCTTCAAGTTCACGTTGTCTCATTCTAGCTGGCAACAGATCAAGTAACTATCTATAATAATAGTCTGTTATATCATCAGCTTGACTCTCCAATCTCAAGTTCAACCACCTTCTAAAGCACTGCTATCAACTATATGTAGTGCAATTCTCTTTCCAATTATTTCGAGCAATGTGAAATTCCTGGTTGACAAGGAAATTGCTTGTGGAAAATGGGACATAGTTCTTTAC
>JAWOHU010000101.1:0-3267 GCA_046485025.1 Cloacimonadaceae bacterium (SeqCode)
AAGCGGTTCTCTGCCCGGCAAGCTGGCTGACTGCACTCTGACCGATCCGGAAAAAACGGAGCTGTTCCTGGTGGAGGGAGACTCTGCAGGCGGAAGCGCCAAACAGGGCCGCGACAGAGCTTTTCAGGCAATTCTGCCCTTGTGGGGCAAGATGCTGAATACGGAAAAAGCCAGAGTGGACAAGGTTCTGAACAATGACAAAATCCAACCCATAATCCTGGCGATCGGAGCCGGCATCGGTCAGGAATTTGACGTTGCCAAGGTCCGCTACAACAAGATCATCATCATGGCTGACGCCGATGTGGACGGAGCGCATATCTCAACTTTGCTGCTGACCTTCTTTTACAGATACATGCGTCCCCTGATTGAGCACGGCCATATCTACATCGCCAGGCCTCCGCTCTTCCTGATCAGAAAAGGCAAACAGAAAAATTATGTCTATACTGATGAAGAAAGGGATAAATTGATTTCTGAATATGGTGCCAAGAATGTGATAATTCAACGCTACAAAGGTCTGGGAGAAATGAATCCGGAACAGCTTTGGGAAACCACTCTTGACCCGGAAAAACGCCTGATGACTTTGATCAAAATGGATGATGCCATAGAAGCCGACAGAATGTTCACCATCCTGATGGGAGACGAAGTCGAACCCCGCCGTGAATTTATCCAAGCCAATGCCCGCTATGTGCAGAACCTCGATGTGTAAAGGGAGATAAGAGAAATGACAGAGATCAAATCAAGACTGACACCCATTCAAATAGAAGACCAGCTCAAGCAGGCTTACCTTGATTATTCCATGAGCGTGATTGTATCGCGCGCCTTGCCTGATATCAGGGACGGCCTCAAACCTTCCCAGCGCCGGATTATTTTTGCCATGTATGAGCTCAATCTGTCTCCGGGCGGACATTTCAGAAAATGCGCAAAAATCGCCGGCGACACTTCAGGAAACTATCATCCGCACGGCGAACAGGTTGTGTATCCCACTCTGGTCAGACTGGCGCAGCCCTGGATTATGCGTTATCCCCTGATCGACGGACAGGGAAACTTCGGTTCCATAGACGGCGACCCTCCTGCAGCCATGCGTTACACAGAAGCCAGACTGCAGAAAATCACGGTGGAAATGCTGGATGAACTGGATAAGGATACTGTAAATTATAAATCCAACTATGACGAAACCAGAAAAGAACCGGAAGTCTTTCCCACCAGGATTCCCAATCTGCTGATCAATGGTTCTTCCGGTATTGCTGTGGGCATGGCGACCAATATGCCCCCACACAATATTGGAGAAGTTTGCGATGCGATTTCAGCCGTAATAGACAATCCCGAAATCCTGAACCAGGAATTGCGTCAAATCATCAAAGGACCGGATTTTCCGACCGGTGGTTTTATTCTTGGCACAGAAGGCATTGACAGATACTTTGAGACCGGCAGGGGTCTGCTGACCGTTCAGGGCAAAGCGGAAATCGTAACCAACGACAATGAACAGGAATCCATCATTATTTCCGAGATTCCTTTTCAGTTAAATAAGAACCTATTGATTGAAAGAATCGTTAATCTGGTCAAGGAAAAGCGGATAGAAGGCATCAGCGATATCCGTGACGAATCCGGCAGAGATGGCATGCGGCTTGTCATAGTAATCAAGCGCAATGCAGTCGGAGAGAAAATCCTCAATCAGCTTTATCAGTATTCTCAGTTACGCTCCACTTTCGGTGTCATAAACCTCTGTCTGATTGACGGCTCTCCTCAAGTTGTCAGTATGAAAGACATGCTCAGCAACTTCATAGAATTCCGTCACGACGTAATCCTGAGAAGAACTTTATTTGAACTTAAGAATGCTGAGGACCGGCTGCATATTCTGGAAGGATTAAAAATAGCTTTGGATAACCTGGACGAAGTGATAAAAACCATCAGGGCGTCTCAGACTCCTCCGGAAGCCAATGAACAACTGCAAGCCAAATTCGGGCTTACGGAAATTCAGGCCAAAGCTATTCTGGATATGCGTCTGCAGAGACTGACAGGACTGGAAAGAGATAAAATCGAACAGGAATACAAGGAACTGCTCATCACTATTAAGAGACTGAAAGAGATTGCTGAGAAGAGAGAACTCAGAATTAAAATAGTCAAGCAGGAAACCCTCGATATCAGAAAGAAATATGCTGACCCTCGCAAAACTGTCATCACTGCTGCAACCGGCAGTTTCTCTATGGAAGACCTGATTCCCAACGATTCGATGATTGTCACCATCACGCATGACGGCTATATAAAAAGAATGCCTTTGGATGCCTATAAAGTACAGGGCAGAGGCGGCAAGGGACTTTCAGCCACCAATCTCAAGGAGAATGATTTTACCCAATATATCTTTATTACGACCAATCATTCCTATATCCTCTTCTTCACCAATCTGGGCAGATGCCACTGGATTAAGGTCTATGAGATTCCGGAAGCCAGCCGGCAAGCCAGAGGCAAGGCAATTGTCAATCTGGTGCAATTCCTGGAAAAGGAGACGGTGAAGGCTTTTGTAACGGTTAATTCCTTTATGGATCCGAACTACATTGTGATGTGCACCCGCAACGGTCTCATCAAGAAATCTGCCCTCAGAGCTTTTGGTAAACCCAGAGCCATGGGCATCTGGGCAATCAAGCTGCTGGATAATGATGAACTGATTGATGCGCGCATTGTTGAAGTCAATGATGATATCATTCTGGCAACTCATAACGGATATTGCAACAGGTTCAATGAAAAAGACGCACGTGAAATGGGCAGATATACCCAGGGCGTGAGAGGCATTAAACTCAGAGATGGTGATTTTGTCATCTCTATGACAATTGTGCACAACGACGAAGGCACCATTCTGGCAGTAAGTGAAAATGGCTTTGGCAAACGCACCGAAGTTTCCGCTTATCATGTCACCAGACGCGGCAGCAAAGGGGTCATCACGCTCAAGACTACTCAGCGCAACGGTTATGTGGCTGCCCTGATGAAGGTTGAAGATGAGGATGATCTGGTCATCATCACCAAAAACGGAATGATTATTCGTCAGAAGGTTGTCAATATTAAGTCCATTAGCCGTAACACTCAGGGTGTCCGTCTGATTAATCTGAACGATAAGGACAAAGTCAATGATATCACCAGAATAATTCCTGAGCCTGATGATGAGCAGGTTGACAGAGAAGCAGAACGTCTGGCTCAGGCAGCTGAAGTAGTTGTTGACCTCATTCCCGTCTCATGAAACAATGGAGTCGTTGATGGCCCATCCAAAACCTCACC
>JAWOHU010000100.1:0-4378 GCA_046485025.1 Cloacimonadaceae bacterium (SeqCode)
AAACGACACGCTGGCTGATGTATCTCCTGATTCTTGCTGTCCTGGTGGCAGGCTTATTCTTCTATAGCTGGATTTTCAAATACCTGATTGTGGCTGTCATCTTCACCTACATTATCAATCCCTGGATTAGCTGGTTGGAAAGACACTATGTCCCCAGACTGCTGGGCATAATCATAGTCTATCTGGGAATGGGTATCCTGATTGCCTGGGGCGTAATTCGCGTCTTACCGGTTCTGATAGAACAATCACAGAGTCTGCTGGAGTTTATCAAAGCTGCTTCTGCCCAGGGTGAAGTAAGTCTGCTCCAGATTCCTCTGTTCCAAACCATTCAACAACAGGTGAAATATCTGGATTCGCAGGTCCCGATTCTGATGCTGCACGACCAGTTCATCAATCTCATCAAGTTATTGAATAAAACCATGATGGACATTCCCAGCCTGTTTGTCCGCAATTACGAGATAATTATTGAAGCTGTTTCAGTGGTTGCCATGATTCCCTTAATCGGCTTTTTCCTGCTCAAGGACAATATAAAATTCCGCAAGGACATTCTCTCGGCCATCCCCAACCGCTATTTTGAAATCGTCATCATCCTGTTGCAGAAAGTTGACGATGTTGTGGGACGCTATCTGCGGGCGATGTTCTATGAAATAATCATAGTGGGAACTCTGTCTTCCATTGTCTTGACCCTGCTGGGTGTCGATTATGCCATCCTGATAGGATTTCTGGCCGGTTTTGCTAACGTGATACCTTATTTTGGACCTTTTATGGGCGGGCTCTTTGCTGTGACATCGGTCCTGCTGACCGGACATCCGCAGATTATGATTTTATATGTCATTATCGGAATGTATCTGGTTCAGGTTATAGATAACAATATCGTGTATCCCGTTGTGATCGGAACCAACATTCAGATGCATCCCTTGCTGGTTTTACTGACAGTTCTTGCCGGCGGCTGGGCTTATGGTCTGATAGGAATGCTGGTCTCAGTCCCGATTGTCTATCTGGTCTATTCAGTCACACGGGTTTTATACATCAGTCTCAGAGATTTTAAAATGATATAAAAACAAGAGGATTAGAAAGAATGGGTTTATTCGACAAATGTTACAGTTTTAAAGATGCCAAGCGCGCTATTGCCATGGGTTATTATCCTTACTTCCGTGAAATCAGTTCCGAACAGGATACGGAAGTCATCTGCAACGGACAGAAAATGCTGATGATGGGCTCCAACAGCTATCTGGGACTTACCACGCACCCCAAAGTCAAGGAAGCCGCCATCCAGGCTGTAAAGAAATACGGCAGCGGCTGTGCAGGTTCCAGATTCCTCAATGGCACGCTTGATATTCACATCGAACTGGAAGCGGAATTGGCAAAACTGGTTGGCAAAGAAGCCGCCTTGGCATTTCCAACGGGTTATCAGGCCAACCTTGGCTGCATCGCAACCATGGTTCTGAAAGGTGATATTGTTATTACTGACAAACTTGACCATGCCTCCATTATTGACGGCTGCACCCAGTCTCAGGGCACCATGCTGCGCTACAATCACAACGATATGAAGAGTCTGGAAAAGGTTCTTGCCAAACACACCGGCACCAATATGCTGATTGTTGTGGACGGCATCTTTTCCATGGAAGGCGACATTGCTGACCTGCCGGAAATCGTTAAACTCGCAACCAAATATCAAGCCTCTGTCATGGTGGACGAAGCGCATTCCCTTGGCGTATTAGGCAAAACCGGTGCCGGAGCTGCCGAGTATTTTGGTCTCATCAAAGAATCAGACATCATCATGGGCACCTTCAGTAAATCTCTTGCCTCGGTCGGAGGCTTTATTGCTGCGGATGAAGATGTCATCGGGTACCTGAAACACAAATCCCGTGCTCTGATTTTCTCTGCCTCCCTGCCTCCTGCTTCCACAGCCAGCGTTTTAGCCGCTCTGAAAATAATGAAGGAAGAACCGGAGAGGATTCAACGGCTTTGGGACAACACCAACTATATGATGAAAGGCTTCAAGGACATGGGCTATGACACCGGAACATCCTGCACCCCTGTGATTCCTTTGCACGTCGGGGATATGATGGTTGCCTTTAGAATGTGGAAGCGCCTCGGCGAGGAAGGAGTCTTTATCAATCCTGTCATCCCGCCTGCCGTGCCGCCCAATTCTTGTCTCATCCGCTGTTCTTTTATGGCTACTCACACCAGACAGCAGCTTGATTTTGCCCTGGATAAATTCAGATCTATCGGCAAGGAAATGGCAGTTATTTAAATTAACAGATACCTTGTAAGAATTACAAAACCGCTCTGACCGGCAGTTTTTGTTTAGATATAACTTCGTAGTCTCGGTAAAAAAATGAGGTTAAAGGGGATGTTAATGTATAAATACATTATCGTCATAATCTGTGTCTGCCTGTCTCTTGTCGCCTGTGACAAGAGCACTTCCCCACAGGAAATTGTTCCGGCACCCCAAATCTCTCCTCAGTCCGGGACCTTTCTCTCCGCTCAGATTGTTACTATCGAGTGCGCTTTGGCTGATGCCATCATCCACTACACTCTGGACGAAACAGAACCTAACTCCCAATCTCCCGTCTATACCAGTCCTTTGAGAATAGATCAATCCACCACTGTGAAAGCTATGGCACGAAAAAAAGGCTGGTTGAACAGCGAGATTACGACTGCCATTTTTGTCCTGATGGCAAACCCCGTCTATCTTTCTCCAAATGGCGGAAATTTCAATACGCCTCAGTTTGTCACCATCTATTCCGCAGTTTCGGACAATACGATTCATTACACTCTGGACGGAACCGAGCCTTCTGAAACTTCTCCTGTCTATACGCAGCCTGTTTTACTGGATGGCAATACCGTGGTCAAAGCAGCCGGCTTTAAAGCTAACTGGCAGCCCGGCGAGACTGCAACCGCTGACTTTGAATTTGAAGCTCTGCCGCCGGAAGTTTCTATGGCATCAGGTCTGTATTATAATTCCTTTGATGTTACCTTAAATATATCTGTGAATGGCGCTCAAATCCGCTATACCACTGACGGCAGCGACCCGGATGAAACCTCAGCTTTATATACTGAACCGTTAGCAGTAAACCAATCTCTGACCCTGAAAGCCAGAGCTTTAAAACCGAGTTGGAATCACGGACAGCTTGCTTTGACTGAATATGAACTCAAAGTCACTGCTCCAACTTTCAATCCTCTGCCCGGAACTTTCACCCAAGAGCAGGCTGTGACTATTATCTGCACCACTCCGCAGTCCGAAATCCGCTATACTACTGACGGCACTGACCCCGATGCAGATTCTGATTTATATATCAACCCCGTCACGATTTCTCAAAACACAACCCTCATAGCGAATGCCTTCCGCACCGGCTGGACTTCCGGCAACATAGCTTCAGGTCATTACAATCTGCAGGTAACAGCGCCGACTATTTCACTCCCAAGCGGAAGTTATCTTGGACCTCAAACCGTTACTCTGAGCTGTTCCACACCCGGTGCCCAGATTCGCTACACTTTTGATAACACAGCTCCGACAGAGAACTCTGCCTTATACACGGAACCCCTTATGATTGCCAACACCAGAACCCTGACTACCAGAGCTTTCAAGCCCAACTGGACCAGCAGTGTTTCAACTCTTGCCAATTACACGATTGTTAATCTTCAAACAGTCGCCACCCCTGTTTTTGATCCTCCGGGAGGGACTTATAGCACCGCACAGGTTATTTCCATCTCCTGCGCCACCCAGGATGCTGTCATCAGATACACTACTGACAACTCCGAACCGAACTCCACCTCTATAATTTACACCAGCCCCATCAGCGTTTTTGAATCCACCACTTTTCAGGCTAAAGGCTTCAAATCCGGCTGGAATCCCAGTCCCACAATCGCTGTCTACTACAATATCAATATCTATCACGAACCCCTGATTCTGGTTCAGGGCGGCATCTTTACCATGGGCTGCACCAATGGGACCGGCGACCCGGACGAAGTTCCTCTGCATCCTGTTTCACTTTCGGACTTTTTAATCTCCACTCACGAAGTAACGCAGCAGGAATTCCAGGAAGTCACAGGCACCAATCCCTCCGAATTTAACTTTGGACCGTCCTATCCTGTGGACAATGTCAGCTTTTATGACGCCGTTGCCTTCTGTAATAAACGCAGCAGCAGAGAACTCTATATGCCCTGCTACGAATACATAAACTACGGTTTCGACCCTGACAGCTGGCCCTTAGGTTGGAACACATCCACTCACAACAACATCATCTGCCACTTTGACTATGACGGCTACAGACTCCCGACTGAAGCGGAATGGGAATATGCTGCCAAAGGCGGAAATCTCTCTCATAATTATCTCTACTCCGGCGGAAACAACCTTGATGTCCTGGGCTGG
>JAWOHU010000216.1:0-3731 GCA_046485025.1 Cloacimonadaceae bacterium (SeqCode)
CCATAATTTTGATAGGTCAATTCGTGTCAAGCCGATTGTCTGTGGATTCATCTTGCCCTTAGGCATTACGGAGTCAATACGCTATCATTACGGGTTTAATCCGTAATGATAGCGTATTGACTCCGTAATGCCTAAGGGCAAGATGAATCCACAGACAATCGGCTTGACACGAATTGACCTATCAAAATTATGGTTATCTGTTGGAAAAATAACAGGATAAATGCTGTAAAATAAAAGCTTAGACTAATTTAGGAGAATAGAATGAAACGGACTTATCAACCGCACAACCGCAGAAGAAAAAGCGTTCACGGCTTCCGTGCCAGAATGAGCACAGCCAACGGACGCAAAGTACTTGCCCGCCGCAGAGCCAAAGGCAGAAAGAACCTCTGCGCCTGAGGTTTTATGCTGCGCCGCATTGTTAAACATGCGGAATACCAGTCATTTCTCAATGCAGTCCGGTCCTGCCGCCTGCCGCATTTCTTTGTTCCCGTTCTGGCAGAGGAAGATGATGGCTTTGCTTTCGGGATTACCACAATGAGTAAAATCGGCAAGGCAGTTAGACGCAACCGGCTCAAACGCAGGCTGAAAGCCTGGTTTCACAACAATCAGGACATTCTGCCCCGGGGTCTGAAAATCAATCTCATCGCCAAACAAGGCGCTACAGACCTGGAATGGGCTGAGGTCTGCAGGGAAATGTCAGAATTGATAACGCTGCTGAAGAATGAAAACTGAAGTTTTGCACCCCGTCAAGCTGCCCAACAGGACAATTCTGTTTCTGATAGAAATCTATCAGAAAGTGCTCTCACCTGTGCTGCCAAAGGTCTGCCGTTTCACGCCGACCTGCAGTCAGTATGGCTTTCAGGCCTTCAGCACCTATCCCTTTTTCAAAGCTTTGTGGCTGACCATAAGCCGCATTTCACGCTGCCACCCCTTCCACCGGGGCGGCTATGACCCCCTGCCCTAGGAGGCGCTCTGTGAACCGACAAACTTTACTCGGCATCCTGCTCATCTTTGCAATTTTTTTCCTTAGTGAACAATTCATCTGGAAAAGAGCCAAACAAGTCCCCGTCCAGACCCAGACACAGGAACAAACCGCACCTGCTGAAACAGCAATTCCCGAAACTGAAGCTGTCGTAACAGAAGGAACGATGCCTGATTTTGTGGAACCGGACATGATTATGCCCGAGATCAATGACAACATCGTCCTGGAAAACGATTCTCTTAAATTAGTGCTCAGCAGCAAGGGCGGCGTGATCAGAGAAGTGTGGCTGAAAAAATTCCTGCTGGCGGATAAGTCTGTCGTGCAGCTTATCCCTGAAGGCCATGCGCTTGCCAATACCCGTCTGCTGAGTGAAAACGCCACTTCCGACCTCAAAGACCTGCCCTTTTACTATGAGCTGATTGAAGAACAGGGTCAGCCCGGCGTCCTGTTTTCCTACACTCCCGAACCGGACAGAATCATTGAAAAGAAATTCCTGCTGGGTCAGAACTATGGCATCAGATTCAATCTGAAGGTGCATTGGGTCTATTCTCTGGTCGGATACACGCTGGAATTCGGCTCCGGCATCAATGACACCGAAGAGTATGTCAAAACCAAGGGTCAGGACTACAAGTTCTATGCCCAGATTGACAATGCCCTGGTTAAAAGAGACCTCAACAAGCTGATGAAAGGAGCTGTGAATTATCCCGGCAAGGTGGATTGGGCTGCCATCCGCTCCAAATATTTCGTGCTCGCCTGCAAAGACGTGGAGCCGGTTTTGACCAATTCCGTCACGGCTGACACAGCCAATATCAGTCCTGCCTTTGCCATGATGACCAGAAGAGACAAGGCTTCCATTGGCTGGGACGAGGATTTTCTGCTCTATCTGGGACCTGCCGACGTTCACCAGCTCAAAGTTCACGGCAGCGGCATGGAAAATGTGGCTGAACGCGGAGCTAAATGGCTGCGCTGGCTGACCAACATCTTCACTTGGGTACTCAGTTTCCTCTATAAACTGATTCCCAATTACGGCATCGTGATTATCATTTTCTCACTGTTGCTCAAAATAATCCTGCACCCGCTGACTCACAAAAGTCTGAATTCAAACCTCAAAATGCAGAAAATCCAGCCCCAGGTGCAAGCCATTCAGCAGCAGTTCAAAAGCGACCCCAAGCGGATGCAGCAGGAACTTTCCAAACTTTACAAGGAAGCGGGGGCAAGTCCTCTGGGCGGCTGCCTGCCTTTGCTTTTCCAGATGCCTGTTTTTATCGCGCTGTATTCAGTTTTACGCTACTCACTCGATATGCGCCAGGCACATTTCGTAGGATGGCTCAAAGACCTCTCCGAGCCTGATCCCTATTACATTTTGCCCATTCTCATGGGCGTCTTTATGATCGTCCAGTCACTGATGATGCAGCCTAAAAAAACTCAGCTTGAACAGATGGACGAAAAACAAAAGGCAATGCAATCCAGCCAGAAAATGATGACCTGGGTGATGCCTGTCGTCCTGTTTTTCGTGTTCAAATCAATGCCTGCGGGGCTCGTCCTCTACTGGACAGTTTTCAACGTTCTCTCCATCATCCAGCAATACTACTTGCAGAAACATCTTAACAAAAAGGAAATCGCTCAATGAAGCAAATTGAAAGAAAAGGAACAGATTTAAATGCCATTATCAGCAAGTTCCGCCAGGAACACAAAATAAAGGACTGGGAGCTGCAATACGAAATTGTCAGCGAAGGCTCCAAAGGCTTGTTCGGCCTGCTTGGCAAAAAGCAGGCGGCAGTCCGATTTAATTTACTTACCACAGAAGAGAGAGTAAAACTCTTTCTGGAACAGCTTTTGACCCATATGGAACTGAGATTTGACAGCATCACCACCCAGACCGAACAAAAAACAGTTTATGTCACAATACACAATTCTTCCGATGCCGGATTCCTGATCGGGAAAAACGGCAATATGCTGGAGCAGCTTCAATACCTGGTCAACCGCGTGTTTGAAAATGTCAAGGATCTGGAACGCATCTATCTGGACACAGAGGATTACCGTCTGCGTCAGGAACAGGCTTTTCTCAGAACCTTTATCCCTATCATCAACAAAGTTAAAGCCACCGGAAAATCTGTGACTCTGGAGCCGATGCAGGGTGGCGAAAGACGTATCATCCACAAATATGTGGAAGGTGAACCGGCGCTCAAAACCATGACCATGGGCGAAGGCGACAGCAAACGCATCGTCATTATGCCGGCCGACAAGAAGGAACCTGCTCCTGCCAAAGCCAAACCAGCCAGAAGAGCCAAACCGGAGCAGACGCCGGAGCAGCACGCCAATCAGTCCTATCAGCGTCATAACAAGGCTCATCCCGCTTCCAAGACTTCACAAAGACCACGCAAAGCAGAGAAAGCAAAAACGCCCAGAGTATGAAGCTTGACCTCGTTTCTGCAGGACATTATTGGACCGATGCCGGCGCCTTTATGGGTGTGCTTCCATACTTCATCTGGCATGATAAAGTGAGCACTGATGAGCGTCAGCGCCTGAAGATGAATCTGAACCTGCTGCTGATAAGAACTGAGGGCAGGAACATTCTGGTGGACACAGGCATTGGCAATCGTCTCAACAAACGCAGAAAAGAGATTTATAATCCTACCGAATTCGAGCTTGTGGCAAATCTGCAAGCCCTTGGTCTGAATGCAGATGACATCACTGACGTAGTTCTGACTCATCTGCATTTTGACCATGCGGGAGGGGTGGTAAGTTC
>JAWOHU010000014.1:0-5974 GCA_046485025.1 Cloacimonadaceae bacterium (SeqCode)
CATGGGTTTGAAGCATAACGGCAAAATCACTTTTGTCAAGGTCAGAATAATAGCTGACGGAGGTGCTTACTGCTCTGTAACTCCCTGGGTGACATGGCGTTCGACAGTCCAGTGCTGTGGTCCCTATGAAGTTCCGCATGTCCATTGTGACGTTTACGGAGTTTATACCAACAACATTTATTGTGGCGCAATGCGTGGTTTCGGCTCTCCCCAGGTCAATTTTGCCATCGAGCAATTGATTGAAATGGCAGCCCAAAAGATTGGTATCGATGAAGTCGAAATGCGCCGCCGCAACATGGTGCATCAAGGCTCAGTGACTGTCACAGGTCAAACTTTGGATGAGCATACAGTCAGTCTTGAGCAGGTTTTAGACATCATTCTTAAGGAAAGCGATTATTACAAAAAGCGCAAGCTTTGCTCCGACGGCAATCCCAATCAGGAGGAGTGGTACGGAATCGGACTTGCCATCAGTTACAGAGGTATGAGCCTTGGCGCAGAAGGCACTGACCTCAATAGCGCCATCATCAATGTGCAGCCTGATGGCAGCATTTTACTGGAAACCGGTGTGCACGAAAACGGACAGGGCAGTGAAAGCGCCATGCTTCTGCTTTGCGCGGAACATCTGTCTGTAAACAAAGACAGAATCAGATACCGCCAGCCTTCCACATCCAATATTCCCGACGGGGGCACAACTGTTGCTTCACGCGGAACTATCATGGGTGGCGGAGCTGTAGTCAATGCTGCTAAACAGTTAAAAGAGCACATGGCTCGCGTTGTTGCGCCAGATTTATGCTGTAAGCCGGAAGAAATAATTTTTGAAAATGAATACCTTTACAATCGTGATAAGAGCTGTAAACTCTGTTTTGAAGCGGCTGTCATGTTGATGTACATGAGGCAGGAATATCCTTATTCCTTTGGTGTTTTTCAGGCTCCGAAAGTCAACTGGGATGAACATACCGGACAGGGAAACGCTTATTTCACCTGGGTTTACGCTGCTCAGGCAGTCGAACTCAAAGTCAATCCCAAGACGGGCGAAATTACTTTGTTACATATGTATGCTGCGCACGATGTGGGCAAGGCAGTCAATCCCGCTCTGCTCAAGGGACAATTCTATGGCGGCATGGCAATGGGTGCGGGTTATGGCTTGCTGGAAAAATGTGAAGTCAAGGATGGCAAAGTGGTTCCCACCAACCTGCATCAGTACAAAATCCTGCGTAGTACTGACCTGCCGGAAATGACTGCCATTATTGTGGAAAACTCTGATCCCACCTCACCTTCAGGTGCCAAAGGCATTGGCGAACCCACCAACGAAATCATGGCTCCGGCTATTGCCAATGCAGTCTATCATGCCACCGGCAAGCGCTGTCCTGACCAGCCTGTAAAAGTAACTATCTAAAGCAATGGAAGCAAGAGATTTGGTTTTCTTAACGCAAGAGGCGCAAGAGACGCAAGTGGTAAAGATGCTATTTATTATAACCAAGTTAAAAGGATTAAAGTTATGACGGAAAATGAGATTAGCCGGATAATTTATGAAGCTGCCATTGAAGTTCACAAAACACTTGGCGGTCCTGGTTTACTGGAAAGTGTTTATGAAGAAGCGCTGGCATATGAGCTAATGCTAAGAGGTTTAGCAGTAGCAAGGCAGGTTCAGGTTCCGGTAATTTATAAGGATAAAAAGTTATCCAATAATCTGGAAATAGATGTTTTAGTTGAGGAAAAAGTAGTTATCGAATGCAAGGCAACTACTTCTTACAATCCTCTGTTCGATGTTCAGACCCTGACCTACTTAAGATTAACAGGACTGAAGCCTGGCATGGTCATCAATTTTGGTGAACCATTGGTCAAAAATGGTATCCATCGAGTGGTGAATAATCTTTGATTTAATACTATGGTCGCAAGAGATTTAATTTTCTTAACGCAAGAGGCGCAAGTGACGCAAAAGTTATGGACGCTATTATGTCTCTTAAATGGCAATGGATTTTTTCTGTGTGCACTATGAGATTGGCTGATTATTTCACGGTTCATACATCAAATCATAATTCCAGAACCACTTACATGTCCATCCCTTGCGTCTTTACCCCTTGCGTCTCTTGCACCTCTTGCGTTAAGATGAGAAACCCTTAGCGTCTTTAGCCTTAAGAATAAAACTAAGAGGAAGATATGAAAACTATCATAAACAGCAAAGAAGTAAAACTGGATAGCGTTGACCAGGAACTGAATCTTTTGGAGTTTCTGCGTGAAACTATGGATTTTACCGGCGCCAAAAACGGTTGCGGTATCGGGGTTTGCGGCGCTTGTACTATTTTGATAAATTATGAACCTAAGCGTGCCTGTATTTTGAAAGTGCAGGACATTGCCGATAAAGAAGTTCTGACCATTGAGGGTATGGCCAATACAGACGGAACTTTGCACCCATTACAGCAGGCTTTTGTGGATTGCGGAGCCATCCAATGCGGCTTTTGCACTCCGGGTATGGTACTGACCGCGCATGCTTTTCTGCTTAAAAATCCTCATCCCACACGGAAACAAGCCCGCCAGGCCATCAAAGGAAATCTCTGCCGCTGCACAGGTTACCAGCAGATCATAGACGCCATCATCACAGCCTCGGAGCACTACAGATAGTTAGATTATATTAGTATTTTTAACCTCTAACTCTCATCACAACAATAAATTAAACATCTTCCGCTATTTCACTCTTCCACTTTTGAACTTACTACCAATACGGAGTCAATACGGAGTCATTACGGATTAAATCCGTATTGGCTCCGTATTGATAGCGTAATGCTAGTTAGGGAGCAGACTGTCAAAAGCGAGTAAAATTCATATTTGATAAGACCTTATGAAATGCCATCACAATGATTGACAAGATATCTGAAAATAAGCTGATAAATTGACAGAAGTTGATTTTCTTTGACAACATCAATCCTTTTACAATTATGGAATAACTCTGTTATAAAGGAGCAAAACAAAATGAAAGAAGGCAAAAAAGACCGTCTGGGGCTGTCTGCAGGCAATTATATCCTGCTGATTATAGCGCTGGCTACCATCACTGCCGGCTATATCATCATGGGAAAGAATGATATATCGATATCACCCATTCTGCTCGTGATAGCTTATGTGATTGTAGTACCATTGGCACTTTTAATCCGTTTTAAGAAAAAAGACTAAAGATATCTGAATGCCGAATCTGCTCACTGACGAGACCATTGCCAGGCTGAAACGCTTCCAGCTCTCTGCTCAACAGATTGTGGAAGGTTTTCTGATAGGACTGCACAAGAGTCCCTATCACGGTTTCAGTGTGGAATTTTCCGACCACCGTCAATATAATCAGGGTGACCCTCTGAAAAGTATTGACTGGAAAGTGGTGGCGCGCACAGAACGCTACTACGTGAAACGCTATGAGGAAGAGACAAACCTGCGCTGCTACATCCTTTTTGACCACAGCAAATCCATGTTTTACAAGTCCGGTGAGACCACTAAAATCGAGTATGCCCGCCAACTGGCAGGTGCCTTGGCCTGGCTGATGATGAGCCAGAAGGACGCTGTAGGACTTTTCACTTTTACCAATACCATCACGCAGGCGTTTTATCCCAAAGCGTTCAGAAGCTATCTGGCCCAGATATTTGAAGCACTTCTGACCACTGAAGCGCAGGATGTGACGGACGTTCAGCCCGTTCTGCATCAGATGGCGGAAGCTATAAAAAAGCGCAGTCTGATTATCTTAATCTCCGACCTTCTGGACGAACCGGAGAAAATCCTGAATGGTCTTAAACACTTTCGCAACCGGCATCACGAGGTAGTCGTTTTTCACATTCAGGACCCCCAGGAAGAGCATTTCAAATTCAGACGGGAAACCGAATTTGTGGATGCCGAGACAGGCGAAAAAGTCAAGGTCACACCCTGGCAAATCCGCGGTTCCTACCTCGATGCCTATAATTCCTATGTGCAGACTCTCAAGGAAGGCTGCCACCAGGTGCAGATTGAATACAATCCTGTGACCACTGCCACGCCCTTTAACGACCTGCTGGTCAAGTACTTAATTAAAAGACGGAAAGGATAAATAATGTCCTGCAACAATCAGTCTGAAAACGCTAAGAAGTGCAACTGCACTTATCCCTGTTCCAGAAAAGGCAACTGCTGTGAATGTATCAGATATCATCGCGCCAGTGGAGAATTGCCTGCCTGTTACTTTAATGCAGAGTATGAAAAGACTTATGACAGGTCCGTAGAGAATTATCTCAGAATGAAGGGCAGGAGATAAATTCCGGTCATGCGCAGTTTGGATGTTTCTGAAGTGAAAAAAGCTGTTAAAGCCAGGCTGTCTGAGCTCGGCACCAATATAGATCCCAAGGTCGAAGAGGCAATCCAAATAGCTTTAACAAAAGAGACATCTGAGCTGGCAAAAGATGTCCTGCAAACCCTTCTGGATAATTACAAAATCGGCAGGGACAAGTGCCTGCCCATCTGTCAGGATACGGGAACAGCGGTTTTCTTTGTTGAACTTGGTGAAGAAATATGTCTGCAGAACGGCAGTCTGACCGATGCGTTAAACGAGGCTGTGAGAGAAGTCTGGCAGTCACAATATTACCGCGCGTCCATCTTAAAAGACCCCCTGTTTGACAGAATTAATACCAAAGACAACACCCCTGCCATCATACACACAGAGTTGGTGAAAGGAGATAAACTAACTATCAGAATGGCTTTGAAGGGCGGCGGGGCGGAAAATATGTCTGCTCTTAAAATGCTCAAGCCTTCCGATGGTAAAGAAGGAATCAAGGCTTTCGTACTCAATACTATCATCCAAGCCGGAGGCAATCCCTGTCCGCCCTTGGTAGTGGGAATCGGGATTGGCGGTAACTTTGAGACTTGCGCTTTATTAGCAAAAAAAGCGCTGTTCCGGGAATTCGGAAGTCCTCATCCTGAAAGGGATTGGGCACTTTTTGAACGCGAACTTCTGCAGTCAATCAATGAAACTAATATCGGTCCGCAAGGTCTGGGTGGAAAAACAACTGCTCTGGCGGTGCAGATTGAGACTGCGCCTTGCCATTTGGCGTCTTTGCCGGTGGCGGTGAATCTCAATTGCCATGCGCACCGGCATGCAACGATTTCTTTTTAACCACGGAACACACAGAATGAGCGGAAAGCACGGAATGGGAACTCGAAAGACACGAAATGAACTAATTACACGTAAGAGCAATAACAACTTGTCATTCCTGCGAAAGCAGGAATCTTAATATTACATAAAATGATTAGTATAAAACTCAATCTTCCGCTTCAAGAAAGTGACTTGCATAACCTAAAACAAGGCGACAAAGTCCTGCTCAGCGGAGTGGTCTATACAGCCCGGGATGCTGCTCACCAAAGGATAGTGGAGGCTTTGGAAAGAGGAGAAAACTTGCCTTTTGAACTGAAAGATACTGCCATTTTTTATGCCGGTCCGACCCCTGCCAGGCCTGATGCAGTCTGCGGTTCCATTGCTCCGACGACCTCTACCCGCATGGATAAATACACTCCTGCACTTCTGGATGCCGGGGTCAAAGTCCTGATTGGTAAAGGCGAACGCAGTCCCGAGGTGGTTGATTCTATCAGAAAAAACAAGGCTTTATATTTGGTGGCTGTAGGCGGTGCGGCCGCTCTGCTGGCTCAATGTGTGACTTCCTGTGAAGTGATAGCTTTTGCAGATTTGGGCACGGAAGCAGTGCGCAGGCTGGTGGTAAAAGACTTTCCCTGCTATGTGGCTATCGCTGATTAAGAATTACGAATTATGAATTACGAATTAAAACTGACACTGCAAAACCTGAAAGACTGCTGGCCTGCTGCTTTTAGGGGCCCCGCCGGCGTCGCGCTTCCTGCTCGCCTCCGACGGCGGCTACGGCTTCGTCGCCCGGCTCGAGGAGCTGGTCGGCAAGAACAAGTCCGGCATAAGGTGGGTTGGCGGGTGACCAAATATCCTTTCAGCCAACATCAACTCCGA
>JAWOHU010000037.1:0-4069 GCA_046485025.1 Cloacimonadaceae bacterium (SeqCode)
GCTTCCACATTCTTGCCGAATTGGTATAAATTATTGGGCAGCACTATCATGCTCTGATACCACGAACCCAGCAGAGCAATGGTTACGACGATGGGAAACACGCCTAAAAACTGTCCCATGATGCCGCCCATCAGCAGTAGCGGCAGAAAAGACGCCACCGTCGTCAATGTCGAGGAAAACACGGGCCAGATGACCTGATCGACGCCCAGCACAATGGAATCCTTGTGACAATAGCCCATTTCCCTGTAGCGATGCGTGTTTTCCAGCACCACGATGGAATTGTCCACCACCATTCCGACCACGATGATGAGCCCAAAAATGGTCAGATTATTGAGTGTGACATTGAAGTAGGGCAGGGCGATAAACGTAATCAGGATGCTCATCGGGATGCCGAAAGCAGCCAGAATGGCATTGCGCCTGCCCAGGAACACCATCATCATGACAAAGACCAGTAAAATTCCCAGTAAAGCGCTGCTGCCCAGCGAGTTGATGCCATTCTTGACATCGATGGAACCGTCGTTGCGGACACTGATTTTGAGACCCGGAATGCCCTGTTCAAAGCTTGCTGCGAAGTCTCGCACATCTTTCATGATCCTGATGATGTTGCCTTCCGCTTTCTTATAGACCAGAACGCTGATGCTGTGCTCGCCGTTCAGGCGTGAAATCGTCTCAGCCCGCGCCAGGGTGTCGCGCACGCCGGCGACGTCTCCGATCCTGATCACGCCGCCATTGGCATCGCTTTGCACGATCAGGGAGGCAAGTTCTTCCAGGTTGTTGAATTCACCCAAAGTGCGCACCAAGAATTCAATCTTGCCGAAGCGTGATGTGCCCGCCGGGATATTCATATTCCTGCCCTGAATGGCAGAGGTTAAGTCACTGAGGGTGAGTCCGTAAGCATCCAGTTTTGTCTGGTCTGCGTCGATCCAGATCTGCCTGTCACGGCTGCCTAAAACATCAACTTTGGAGATGTTTTGCAGGTCCAGGATGCCGTCCTTGAAGTTGTCTGCTATTTCTCTCAGGGTGCCGGGCGTGAAATTGCCTCCCACCACGAGTTGAGCAATGGGATTGACTTCGCGCATGTTGAGCCTGATGATGACAGGGTCGAAAGCATCGTCCGGCAGGTCAGTGATTTTGCCAATCTCTGTGGAGACATCATCAAAGGCCTTTTCAGGATCCACCTTGGGCTCAAACCTAACCTGGATGATGGCTTTGCCCTCCTCTGCTGAGGAGCTTATGTAATCAATTCCGTCGATGTCGGAAACCCCGTCCTCAATCTTCTTAACTATAAGCTGTTCAATCTCTTCAGGAGAGACGCCGGGATAAACTGAGATAACCAAAACGCTGCCGAAATCGACAGCAGGATACTCCTCCCGGGGCAGGCTGACCATGGAAACCAGTCCAAACACCAGAATGGCGATGGTCAGCATGTTCACCAAAACGGAGTATTTGATGGAGGATTCAGCTACTGAAAACATCCTCAGCTCCTGACCTGGACAGTCACTCCGTCTTCCAGATTCTCGGTGCCGGTGGTGACGATTCTGTCTCCAGCTTCGGCTCCGGACAGGATGATGACGTTCTCGCCGGTGACCTTGCCGGTCTGGATTTCCTTGCGCACTATCTTGTTATCTGCATCTACCGTAAAGACATAGCTGCGGTCATACTGTTCTGAGATATTATTGATGGAAGTGTAAAGCTGGCTTTTATAGACACCGCTCAGGATTTTGGCATTGGCGACCATGCCCGGCTGCAAGCCGCTGCTGCTGAGCAATCTGATTTCCAGAGAGTAGTTTGCAGCACCAGGCAGAGGACGGTTACCAAGGCCGCTGATGACGCCTTTGACTGTCTTTTCACTGCCAGCAAGGTAAATATCAGCGCTCTGTCCCTGTCTCAGCTTTCCGATTTGGGATTCGCCCACGCCGGTTTTGATGACCAGGTCACGATTGTCTGTGATGTAAACAATTGGTGTTCCGTAGCTTACATACTGTCCTTCGGTCACCATCAGCTTGGAAATGACGCCGGCTGCGGGAGCGACAAAGTAAGAGTTGTCATACGCTTTCTGCGCTGCTGAGAGGTTGGCATTAGCGCCTTCCAGATTGGCTGAAGCGCCGTTCAGGGCAGCTATGGCGCTGTTGTATTCAGCCTGCGAGATGACATTCTTATTGAACAAAGCTTCGGAAGCGGTGAGGTTTAGCTGCGCTGTTTCAAGGGCAGCCTGGGCGGCTCTTTGAGCCGCTTTTGCCTGTTGCAGGCGCAGGCCGAATTCCGTATTGCCCACCACTCCGATTTTGTCGAATTGCGCCACCCTGTCACCGAGCTTTTTATAAAGCTTCAGGATACTTCCGCTGGTCTCGCTGACCATGGTGACGTCATTTTTGCCTTCCAGTTTGCCTGAAACGCTGATGTATTCATTCAAGTCGCGCGGAACGAGCTCTTCCACCATGACGATCGGCAGTTCGTCAGCGCCGGCAGCGTCAGGTGCAGGGCCGCTTTTCCTTTTGCAGGAAGCCATTCCCGTCAGCAGCAGCAACGCAATAACGATTGTTATAATATATGATGATTTGATCTGTCTCATTTTGTCTCCCTATTTGTAGATCATTGAATAAAAGAACGATAGGTCATATGTGCCGAACGCTTTGACTAAAGCGGAACGGGCTTTGAAATAGTTGTAAAAGCTGTTGGCAAAGCTCATCTCAGCCGACTGCAGCATCACTTCCGCATTCAGCAGATCAGTGGCGGAAAGCAGGTTGGCGCGATAGCGTTCCATCAGTTGGTCATAAGTCTGCTGCGTGAATTCAAGCGCCAGCTTGGAAGCCTTGACCTGCCTGGCGGCGCTGATCACATTCAAAGCAGCGGATCTGACCGCCAGAGTGATGTTGTTCTCAGCGCCGGCGTAGTCAAAACTGCTTTTCTGCACCTCGTGATAAGCTTTGCGGGCAGCGCTGTAATTGTCCAGAAACGGCAGCAGGGGCAAAGACGCTGTCAGCGCCAGCGTATTGGAGCCCTCAAAGGCATAGCGCTCAAAGCCGTCTTCACTGTAGGAGCGGCTCAGCGAAAGATAAACCGAAGGCAGAAAGGAACCCCTGGCGATGGCGTAACCGCGTTTGGCAATACTGACAGACATTTCTACAATCCGTAGGTACGGATTGTTTGAAGAGGCAGTCAGAAGCGCACCACGGGTGAACTCAGCCACTTCATCGCTGTCCCAATCAGCCATCAAGGCAATGACAGGCTCATCGGCGCTCAGACTGACGGGCTCCAGTTCCGTCCATTCCGACAGCGTCAGGAAGTTCATAAAGTCCTGTTTTGCCAGTTCCAGAGCGGTTTGAGCCTGGATGAGCGAGACTTCTTTGGTGGCAACTGCGCTTTTGATTCTCAGATATTCCGGCGAGGACAGAACCCCGCTCTCAAAGCGCACCTGCGCTATATCCAGGTTCTGTTTCGAACCCTGCAGGTCCTTGGCGCTGATGGACAGCAGTTCCTGCGCCAGCAGAACGTTGTAATATTTGCTTTCCACCTCGGTTAAAAGGCTGAGTTCTTTGTTTTGCAGAGTGAGGCGGGCCATCTCTTCACTGTCTCTGCTGATTTGGTAGGACTGCCATAACTTCCCGCCTAAAAAGATGGGCTGCGACAGGCTCAGATTGAAACTGCGGATGTCATTGTTCATAGTCAGCATGGTATTGCCGGCGTAAATTTCCGTGGCCGGGTCACGATAGATGTAGTTTCCGGTCAGGGTGAGGGATGGCAGCATGTTGCCCAAAGCCTGTCCGGAAGACCATTGGGCGGCTTTGTAACTGTTGAGTTGCGCTTGGTATTCAGGATTTCTTTCACGCGCCATTTGCTTGGCTTCATTCAGACTGAGCGCGGTCAGCAAATTCACTAAGGACAGTAAAATCATAATTGATAATATCTTACGCACTGTTTCACTCCTTAAAAAAGGTGTCGTATTCAGATTTGTTCATCTGCTCGGAAAAGTCCTGCAGGACTTCCAGTTCTGCTTGTACCCAGCCTTCGTTGAGCCTGACCAGGTGTCTGTGGATGATGGGAAGTTTATGTTCTGCAATGAGTTTAT
>JAWOHU010000061.1:0-4797 GCA_046485025.1 Cloacimonadaceae bacterium (SeqCode)
CTCAAGACTAAAGCCCACGTTTTGGCAGACCCCACCGAGATACAGCAGGTGGGGTCTGCCAAAACGTGGGCTTTAGTCTTGAGGACTTTCCTGATGGTGGTGGAAGCCGGAATAGTTTGTGACAGCAGGTCGACCGTTTCCTCCACCAGCTTTGCCATAGGCACGGGCTGGATGTCTCTTTCGCCTTGCCGGCTGAAGGTCAGGATTTTTTCAATCAGCTTTTTGGCTCTCAGGCACGCCAGCATCGCTTCGTCCAGATTGTTGCGCACGTCGGTCTCGCCTTTGGCTTTGCCTGCCGCCATGGCAACGTAGCCGGAAATAATAGTAATAATGTTGTTAAAGTCGTGTGCAATGCCGCCTGCCAGAGTGCCGATGGATTCGATTTTTTGAGCCTGGCGCAGCATGATTTCTGTTTTGCGGCGCTCTTCCATCTCGTTGCGCAGTTGCTGATTCTGTTCAAAGAAGCGTTTGATCAGAGTGGCAATCTCGCCGAATTCGTTGCGCTTTTTGCTGAGTGGCAGGATGGCTTCCGTGTTGCCCTGTTTAAGGCTGTTGGAAATCAGCAGCAGAGGATTCTGAATCCAGTGTGCCAGCAACGCAAACTGCAGGACCAGAAAGATGAGTGTGAAGCCCAGCATCAGCAGCAGCAAGTGGTTGCCAAGTACGCGCCATTGTTCCACAAAAGGATTGTTGCTGCTGAAGCGCAGCCAGGCAATGGGTCTGCCGTCCCAGCCTTGTAAGGGGACAGAAATGTTGACATTGAAAAACTGATTTATCGGTCCCGGGTCAGGTTCATTTAAACTGAATCTGATATTATAATCCAGGGTCTGGGACATATCCTTAAGGTAATCCAGGCTCCAGAGCCTGCCTATGATCAGGTAGCCTGTTTGGGTATACATATAGGTTGTATCAGTTACAGGATGGATTACTGCTGCTCCGATCTGCATATAGTTCTGCTGCCAGGCTGCTGTGAAATACTTACTCCCTTCCTTCTCCAGAGCTGCAAAAAACTCCGGCGGAAACAGCATATTCTGCAGCCTGGTCTGATGCTCGGGAGTGGAGTTGTAAATGGGATTTCCGGCTGCATCATAGAACTGGATGAGGTCCAGTTCATTCCTTTCCAGCAGCCTGTCCAGATGCCCGGCAGCACGTTCTTTGGACCAGCCTTTGGCAAAATTAAGCAGAACTTCGGCATCTGAATTTTCATCAATCAGACGCATCACATCATTCTTCTTGATATCGACGAAGGCGTTGATAATCTGACGTCGCTGCAGGGCATCAGCCTGGCTGTAGAGCGTGCCTTCCTGCTTCTTGATCTGAAAGACCAGATAAATCAGGAAGGCAAACGCCAGCGATACGATTAGCAGCAGAGCGACTAATCGCTGCTTAATTCTCATGTAAAGTTACTTGTCAGGGTGGAATCAGTTTATTGCTTGTTCTTCATTCTGGTCAAAGCGTCTTCTATGACTTCAGCTTTGATGATAAAGACCAATTCCCTTTCCTTTTTCTCGACTTTGTAATAGCCGGTCAGATATCTGATGCCAAAGACCCACCAGGGCAGATCTTTCAGGATCGGAATGCCGGATCTGGTATTCAATTCATCCGTGTCATACAGACCGCCAATCACAGTCTCCTCGCCGTCATAGAGGACTACGTCTGTTTCCGCCTGGCTTTTGTTGATCACGGTGCTGATAGCGCCCGGTGTGGCAGAGCTGCGTTCCACTTTGGTGATCAGATGGACGACTTCCTCGCCTTCATCCGAAACCAGAATTGTGGGTTCCACATCCATAATCACACCGGTGGCAAAGAACTGGTCGGTTGTGTTGCCGGCGTCATCCACTGATTTGACAGAAACGTCCTGACCGACCTGGATCTTGCCTTTCTTGCCGGAACTGACAATGATTGAAGGACGGGCAATCACAGTACCCAGTTCATTGGATTCGATGGCATTCAGCATGGTGTTGACTTCGATGGTGTGATTATTATTAAATATCCCAAACACATCAGTTTCATAAGTATCGCCGCCGCTGATGTCAAAGATATTCCCGGGCACCTGAGTAGCGCCGCGGAAATTCACTTCAACTTTGCCATCCAGAATGGTGGACCAGTCAATACCCAAAGAGCGCAGGTATGCTTTGTCACAGTTGAAGGCAACAGCGCTGATGCGCACCTGCTTGGTGTTGATGTCGCTGGTTTGCATGAATTTGCCGGTTTCAGAAGAGGTGGTAACGGTTTCTCTGGTTTTGGTCATAATAGCGCCGACGGTTTCTTCAATCACCAGGCCTTTTTTCAGCACCAGCATTTCCAGCGCTTTGCGCCAGGTCAGATTGTGAATGGGAATGCCGATGGCGTCGTTGACGCTGCTGAGGTTGATAATCTTCTTACGCTCATACTTCCAGGAGAAAGTCTCCAGGATTTGCAGAGCATCATTGTAATTGGTGGTTTCCAAAAAGGTGACGGTTTCCTGCTCCATCTGAGTTTGTCTTGAGCCTTGTCCCATCAGGGCGCTCAGTGAAAGCAGAAGGATGATTAGGGCAAGCAAGTATTTATTCATGAAGACTCCTTATCTTTATCTGTTATTTTGTAGTTTTTTGCATGAACAGGGTTTTATCTTCAGTGGAACCATACTGGTTTATCCTAAAGACTATCTTTTCCTGCTTGAGATCGATGGAATACAGATATCCATAGGCAACCGGGTCACCGATAGACAGAATATGAATTATACCGCGCTCATCCCTCAGGAAAGCACGTGATTCCGTGATACCGACAATGATGGCTTTGTCAATTCTGACCAGATTGGGGTCAATGTCCATATCAGGCGGGGTCTCATAAATCTTGGGTCTGAACGAAATGAAGTTCGATGTATAGGAGGGGAATTTCTTCTCCTGCAGAGTGTTCATTGCAATCCCGTCCGGCGTGTAATGAGTTTTAAAGACCACCGAGAAATTGACGGTGTCAGATACAGCAGATGTTTCCTCAGCCATCGTGACTTCATCAATCGTGAGCACGGGACGCTGGTATTCCAGCTGCTTGATAAAGTTCACTGCAGAGAT
This sequence comes from Cloacimonadaceae bacterium (SeqCode), assembly GCA_046485025.1. Taxonomy (GTDB): domain Bacteria; phylum Cloacimonadota; class Cloacimonadia; order Cloacimonadales; family Cloacimonadaceae; genus UBA5614. The sequence goes on from JAWOHU010000061.1 coordinate 3,054, forward strand.
ATAGTTTGCCCTGCCCTGCACGATGTATTCATGCCAGTTGGCTTCCGGAGCTTTCTTGGCGGAAAGGGCAAAGTCAAAGTTGATATTGCGCTGCATCCATTTGAGCAGTTGCAGCAGATAATTGTAGGTTATGGCAGGAGTGTCCGTTTGCGCCATCACCTTGCTCTGCTGCGCTATCATCAGCTGCAGTTCCGCATAATCTCTTTCTATCTTCTCACGATTGGCTAGCATTTTGTCAAACTTGTCGATTTCAACCTTGAGTTCCTGGTTCTTGCCCTTGATCAGGGTCTCCTCTTTATTCAATTTATGTCTGAAATAGTATCCCACACCCAGTATGAGTACCAGGACGATGGCTATAGCTGTGGAGTTTCTTTGTGTATTAGTCATCTTTACCTCTATTCGCCTAACAGTTTTTTGGCTGTTATGGCTGTCTGATGTTGAGGATAATCAGCTATCACTTTTCTCAGATAATCTTCAGCCAGCTTTTTATTGCCGTGTGCTCTGCTGATTTCACTGCTCAGCAGCAGAGTAAAGGGATAGACTGCATCACGGGTATTTCTGATGGGTCCCAGCCAAAGGTTTGCCTGGTCATATTGCCGGTTCTGCCAGAAACGGTAGGCATTATACCAGCGGATGTATGAGATCAAAGGACTCTTGGGATAGGCATTGATGAACTTGACTCCCAGGTCGGACATCTGCCAGTCATTTTTAGAATTAAAGGCAGTTACTATCTCTTTAAAGGCTATTACGGCAGGATCATTGGCTTCGGCTATTAACATTTGTTCCGGAGGATGAGGAAGATCGATGATGGATTTGGAGACCATCACCTTGTCATCCAGATTACCTGAAACAGCCTGAGAAACTCTTTGGGTCAGAGAACCCCTGGAAGTTTCTCCGGTTTCAGTTGCTTTAGGTGATTCAATACCCTTGGCTTCCTGATACCTGCGCAGTTCCTGAGCATCTTCTTCCATCATCTTATACCAGTCCACCTCAGGATAACTATAATTGATTTCAAAATCCCAGACCGTAAAGTCACGAATCTTGCGGTATTTGGCATTGATGATGGAGCCGTTGGGGAACAGCCCTGCAAAATAAACGATGTTGGGACGGTGCGTAGTTACGCCCAGCACCTTAAACCCATCGCCATCCTTGCGCAGGTTTCTGATCCAACTGGTGGGATGCGTCTGGAAACTGTCGTTGAGATTGGTGATAATCTCTGTCCACTGATTCTTGCCTTTGAGCAGGGTCTTGATGGTTTCGATTATCACGTTCTGTTGCTGGATGGCTTTTTCCATCGCCATCATGGCATCCGCCTGTACTTTTTTCTCGGCATGCTCAACCTGAAGTTGCTTATTCAGAGCATTTTCCTGTGTAATGCTGAATTTGAGCTGCTGAATGGAGAACGTGAAGAAAAGTGCGCCCAGAAAGACCAGAGCAAAAAGCAAGTAGCCGTGCCAGGCAATCTTGAAAACCTTCTGACCTTCCACTATGTAGGAGGGCAGGAAATTGGTCTTGAGCGTTTCCGGATTTTCCATGGTGAGCGCTTTCCAGGCCAGGGCAACCGGCAGCATAAAGCGGGCTATCATATCCATATCATAGACATTGAGAGCTTCAGAATCCATATACAGCTCGCCCATATGCCACATCTCCACATTGGAATTAGGGAGCTGCGAACGCAGATATTCCACCGCATCGATAAAGCAGTTGTCACCACAGACATAAACGTTTTCCGGATCAACAATAT
>JAWOHU010000156.1:0-8173 GCA_046485025.1 Cloacimonadaceae bacterium (SeqCode)
TCTTGTTTCTTTACGCCGCTTTTGAACTCCATAATGTACTAAGATTCCTGCTTGCGCAGGAATGACAATTTGTAGGTTTGATATTTATCTGACCATTGTTAATCCCGATGTGGACAGATGAATATCTGTCCTACATTTGCGCAGCTTTGGAAAGCTACGCTACAGCGCAGGAATGACAAAGATAAGGGACAGGGGGTGACTCCTGTCCCATTTTCTTAACTATTAATAGCTTTGAGATTAGCTTATTTTCTGATTTCCTGCCAGACGGCGTCAGTTTTCAGGACGTTTTCACCAATGTTTTGAATCATAGTGCATTTTTCCAGGTAAGCAGCATCGGGATAGATTTTCCGGTTGTTTCTGATTTCTTCGGAGAGCAGTTCCACGGCTGCTTTATTGGGACTGGGATACTGCACATATTCAGCATTGATTTTTCCGTTCTGGGCATCCAGCAAAAAGTCGATGAACTTATAAGCCAAATCCTTATTCTCAGCGGATTTGGGAATGACTATGCTGTCAATCCAGAGGGAAGAGCCTTCCTTGGGCATAATGAAATCGATATCGGGATTGTTTTCCATCGTCTGCAAAGCATCGCCATTGTAAGCCTGTGCCAGCCAGGTGGTGCCATCCTGAATTTCATTCTTGTAGGAATCGGAGTCATACTGCGAGACATTGGCATCCCAGTTCATCAGCACAGCCTGAGCAGCTTTCATAGCAGTTTCGGAAGTATCGTTGGGGTTAAAGCCAAGATAGATGAGGGCTGCTCCCACTACTTCTCTGGCGTCATCCAGCAGAGTGATCTTGTTCTTGCCTGTAAAGAAGGGGTCGGCGAGAATGTTCCAGGATTCGGATTCCATAACACTGAAAGGAACATCCTTCTTATTGTAGATAAGTCCGGTAGTTCCCCAGAAATAGGGAATGGCATAAGTGTTTCCGGGATCAAAGCTGCGGGCTTTTTCCAAGAGAGATTCATCCAGATTCGCATAGTTCTTGAGCCTGGTCTTATCAATCGGTTCCAGAAGGTCTTTCTGAGTCATTATCTCAACATGGTCACCGCTGGGAACAACTATGTCATAAGACGACTGGGTGGTGAGGATTTTAGTGAGCATATTTTCATTGGAATTATAGGTGTCATAGATGATTTTGCAGTTGTTTTCCTTTTCAAACTGCGCAATCAGGCTGTCATCGATGTAATCAGTCCAGTTGAAGATATACAGCATGTTCTTCTGCTTCACCCCGCAGGAAAAAAGCAGTAAAACGATACTGAGCAAGATAATCAATTTGTAGGTCATGATTCCTCCTTAGTCTGTCATTTTTATCAGTCTGGAATCGGCAATGCCCTTTTCCACCTTGACGGTCTGCAGGACAATGAATCCGATACTGAAGAAAACTATCAATGATAATATTGACCAGCGCTGCGAACCGGTGTGCCGCGCAATCTCTCCATATACAAGCGGACCAATAATCGAAGACAACCTTCCTGTCAATGTATAAAAGCCAAAGAATTCAGCTCTTTTTTCTGAAGGTGTCAGCATAGCCAGCATGGTCCGGCTGTTGGACTGGCTACTGCCGATGGCAAGTCCGGCTAAAAGTCCGACAAAATAATACTCAGTGGCGCTCCTGCAGAAAAATGCCCAGATTACGACAGCTATCCAGATGAGCAAACTGATATCCAAAGTCCTCTTCACGCCCCAACGGTCTGTCAGATAGCCAAACCCGGCAGAACCCAGAATTGAAGAAAACTGCGCCAGAATGAAATAGACAATCATATTCTGAGTGGTCATATTGAAACGGGTGATGCCATATACCGATGCAAACACAATCACAGTCGTGATGCCGTCATTATAAATGAAGTAGCTGATGAGGAATTTCAGCAGTTCAGGAATACGCCTGATATTCTTGTAGGAAAAGACGATGCGGTGCAGAGCTGTTTTCAGATAATTAGTCGGCTTGGATGGTCGTTTAAATTCTTTCAGCCAGAAGAAAGTGAACAGAGAGAAGAGAAAGAAAAACAGGGCAATGGCAGGGAAAACAAGACGCACATTGACTTTGACCAAAAACAGAGAAATCACCAGAGCCACCAGTCCGCCCACATATCCCAATGCCCAGCCGTAGCCGGAGACCTTGCCCATATCCTTGGGGGGCGTGATTTCCGGCAGAAAGGCATCGTAAAAGACATTGGCACTGTTGAAGCCGTAATTGGCTATGATAAAGAATATCATCCCTTTCAGGATATCGCCCTGTCCGACAAAATAGAGCAATCCCGTGAAGATGATAGTGATGTAACAATTGATAAAAAGTAACTTTTTCTTGCTTCTGGAATAATCAGCTACCGCACCTAAAATAGGGGCAGTCAGAGCCACCAGAGACATGGAAATGGCAATGGCTCTCCCCCATAGCTGTTCTCCGTAACCGGGTTCACCGCCCACCACCTGTTGAATGAAATAGACACTGTAAACAACGGTTACAATGATGGTCGTAAAGGAAGAATTGGCAAAGTCATAAAACATCCAGCCGATGATATTGCGGTTCCACTTCATCAGTTCTGTGCTCCAGCCGTCAGATCAATCACCGGAATACCTTTCCAGTAATCTCTGATAAAGGCATTGGGCGAGGCGACAAAGACCTGTTCGTGACTGCTCAGGATGTTCATAAAACTCTGAGTGTGCGCTTTGTCCAATTCAGCAAAGATATCGTCCAGAAGCAGGATGGGATACTCGCCAATTACATCTTTGAGCAATTCCAGATGGGCAATCTTGATCAGCAGAGTGACGGTGCGTTTCTGTCCCTGGGAACCGATGTCCTTCAGCAACCTACCGTTGAGCGAGATGTCATAATCATCCAGATGCGGTCCAATCAGAGAGCGCTGATACTGCCATTCCCGGCTTTCCACTGCTTTCAGAGAAGCGCTGTAATCTGAGTCAGAGACTTCGTCTGGAATAATCAGGGTGGGGACGTATCTGATCTTGATTAGGTCAGTTTCCGCTAAGGTGTTTTTGTAAGTATGATGGATTTTGGTATTGAGCAGATCAGTATATTCCAGACGCTGTGCAATAACCGGAAGAGCAGCTTTGATAAAAAGATTGTCCCAGTGTTTTTTCTGCTTGCGGTTGCTGTTGTCCTTGAGCAGGGTGTTTCTCTGTTCCACAATATGCAGATAGTGACGCAATTGGTTTATGTATGGGGGTCTGAGCTGGGCAATAGCAAGGTCAAGATACTGTCTGCGTTTGCGGGGACTGCCGTTAACCAGATAGATGTCCTCCGGCGAGCAGTATATCACTTTGACGTATTCGTAGATTTGACTGAGCTGCCTGACCGGAATCTGATTGATGCTGATTTTCTTCTTTCCAAAAGCGTAATCAGTTCTGATGCTGCATCTGCCCATTTTCAGTTCAAAATCCGCAGTGATGGAAAAGGCTCTCTGCCCAAAATTCAGCAACAGGTCATCAGCTTGATATTTAAAGGATTTGCCGTAGCTGCTGTAAGCAATGGCTTCAAACAGATTGGTTTTACCGCTGCCGTTGGGACCCAGAACCAGAGCGCCTTCATCTGAACATAGAAATTCCCTGTCCGTGTAATTACGGAAATTGGTCAGATGAATGCTCAGCAGTTTCAATTTATCAGGAACGCAAAGGCATCAAGAGATAGGTGATTTCCTGTTTTTCCGGCTGGGTCTCGTTGTATATCATGATGGGGTCTTTCTGAGTTCCGATGCTGATTTTAACGTTGTCCGTATCGATGGAATCCAGAATCGAAATCATATATTTATTATTAAATGCAATTGTTGTGCCACTGCCGGTGTAGTTGAACTTATCCATAATTTGCTTTCCTTCTCCGGCTTCGCGGTTGGTGGTATTGATTTCAAACTTGTCGGGACCGAGTTCAAACCTGATACGCAGATTGTCCTCGGGAGCAATCAGAGCAATACGGCGGATGGCAGTTTTGAGAATGTCTTTGTTGATGATCAGGACATTCGGCAAATCACTGATAAAGGCTTTCTGATAGTCCGGATACTTGTGCTCAATGACATGTGAGAAAATAGTGTATTCTCCGTATTCAAACATCACGCGGTTCGGCTCTATAACAACCAACAGCTCTTTAAAATCGGCAGAATGAATCTTCTGAAGGAAATTGAGAGTCTTAATTGGCAGAATCTTTTCAATTCCTTTCTCATAGTTCATTTCGGTTAAATCAATATCTTCAGCTATTTCTGCGGTATCATCAGCTTCTGATGCTTTTTTAGACTTGGCTTTTTTTCCGCTGATTTCAGACATGGCTAATGATTCCAGATATTTTATTTCAGCTACTTTCCTGCCGTCTGTGGCTGCCATAATCTGATAATCGCTCTTGATGAACCAGCATACTCCATTCAGAACAGCTCTGTTGATATCGGAGGAAACGGCAAAACTGGTCTTGTTAATCATTCTCTGGAAATTCTCGGAGGGAACTTTCAGAGCATTCTGCATTGACTTTTCAGGAATGATCGGGAACAGGGTATAGTCAGCGCAGAGAAGGCTAAAGTCAATTTTGTCGCAGTGTATTTTAATCACTTCATCCTGTTTATAAATATCGAGGACGGAGTCAGGCATGGAACTGACAATCTCGTTGAAGGACCGGGCAGAAATAGTGGTTGTTCCCCCTTCAATTACAGTGGCGCTGAATTCGGCAATGACCGTGATTTCCAGGTCGGAGGCAGTTATTTTAACCAGATTGGAATCTGCAACTGCTTCCAGAAGGTAATTGGTCAAAATGGGAGTCGTATTTTTACTTGGGACAATGGAAGCCAGATGCTGTATATGGTGCAGTAGCTCTTTCTTTTCAATTTGGAATCTCATGTTTACCCCTGCTAATTTTATTTCATAATGCCAGTTAAAATGATACTAATATTAAGTCAACAATTTTCGATATAAAAAAAGGGACAAAGGTGACCCCTTGTCCCATGTCATATTTGTGAAATAATGGCTTATCTCACGATGTCTTTCAATTTCTTACCAGCTTTAAATACAGGAACTTTGCGAGCTGGAATCTTGATGGCTTTCTTGGTTTTGGGGTTGATACCATTACGGGCTTTCCGTTTGGCAACTGAGAAAGAACCAAAACCAACCAAGGAAACCTTGTCGCCTTTCTTCAAAGCGCCCATTACACCGTCTAAAACCGCGGTTAAAGCTAAACCTGCAACCTTCTTGGTTGTTCCGGCATTAGCTGCAATCTTCTTGATCAAATCTTCTCTGCTCATTTTACCTCCTTTCATTTTGTTTGGTAGGGTCAGAGTGTTTACAATTTAGAAAATATCTGGATGTCGAATTTCTGTCAACAAAAAAATCAAGTTTTTTTTACTGTGGGAGCGACTTCAGGGCAATACCATCATTTCTGCTGTTTTGTATCTTATTGTATTGCAATGCATAACAGCTCTCTGCGGTCACAAATAACAGGGGCATATAATTTTACATTTTTTCCTGAAGACACCTCAAAATTGACCCCCATAATTCCGTCTAATACTGCTTTGAATTGACTTTATCAGCTCATTTTGCATTGGAAATAGGATTCCGATGCAAACCTGATTTTCCCAGTTTATTTAAGATTATTCGGAAAAACCGAATCTGGCTGCCACGGGACGGTGGTCTGAGAGATAATTATAATAATTACTCCAACCTCCGGCGATGTAATCCTCAATTTTGATAGTTTTGACATAGTTTCCCGCAGCTTGGAAAGCGTCAATCAGTTCATTGGTTATCAGGATATGATCTATATGGCTGGAAGACCTGGGATAGGAAAAGGTATTGGAATTCAGGTTTTGGGCTATGGACATATCGGCAAATCTATACTCCAAAGGCTTGTTCAGGAATGACATAAAGATATTGGTAGCAACAGGCTCCTGAATCTGGTCATTCCAGTCACCCAGAACAATTACTTTGGATGAGCTGAAATTTTCCACAATATACTGGTCAATGAGCTGACAGGCATAACGCCTTCTCATCTCTTCGTCATTGGGATTGCTCTCATTTATATAGTTATCGCCATAGGCTTTGAGATGAAGGCTGATCAAAATAATTTCCTGCTCATTCCATCTGAGTTTCATCAGCAGAGGCGGACGGGGAAAGGGATTGCTCATACCTGTGAAGATTGTGGCAGTGGAATCCACTTGCACTTCTGATGTTTTATAGGCAATGGCTGTGCGGGTGTAGCCATCCCCGAAAGTTGCCATAGCATAAGACCAGCCAGGTATCTGACTCATCATGGCATGAAAAGCAGAGACATTGCCCACTTCCTGAATCGCAATGCATTCCACCTTCAGCCCCGGAATCAGGACCTTTAGCAGATTACTGGTTTCAGGGTCATGCTTGGGATAGCTTTGAATATTCCAGGTAATGACATCAAAGGTGCTGTCAGTCCCAAACGCGCAAAGAAGTGAATCTGATATCTCAGGATTGGTGATATTGACATTAGTCCCGCAGGACAAGCCAAGCAATGCTATTATTATTAACAGGCTGCAGCCCACTATTCTAAGATTAATCAAAACATATCCTTATAAGTTATAAATTTTCTAAGTAGAAATGATAATGCAATTTTGATGCCTGAATAACAATAAACATTATTTTTCTGACTACTCATTCAGTAAACTGGGTGATATGGGAACAAAACTTGCATTTTTATTTAAGAATATCTTATGGAGGATGTAATGAAGTATTATATAATGGCAGTTTTGCTACTGATTTCCGGACTCTCGATGGCATTTGAAGTGGAAAAATGCGAGACGCTTGACAGCAAAATCAGCGTGAAGATTAATAATATCAGGTCTCTGCCTGTTGTTTCTGACCCAGACCCCGATTTCAACCACTCTATCTTGTCGCAGACCTATGCCCTGCCCTATCAGCAGGCACATCTCACCATCAACAGAATGGTCTGGAAAGAATTTGACCATGAAGGCAATTTCCTCAGAACCACATCTGCTTTGGATAATAACGCTGCCTACCTTGCCAAGTCTTTCACCTTCCGCGAAATGTATGGTTTCACTGTCAACATGCAGCAGCAGATTGAAGATAAAAACACTGTCAAAGTGCTCCAGGAGATTGATTTTGAACTGACCGGTTCTGTTCCCGCCGAGTTGCCTCAATCCGTCTCACCTACTTTTACCAAAGCCTATCAGAAACTGGCTGCCAACTACGATACTTCCTATTTAAGAAATCTGCCTCTGGCACGACCCAAATTACTGATTATCAGCCACACTTCTCTGACCGGATACCTGGCAAATTTCATCGCCTGGAAAAAGTCCAAAGGCTTTGATGTATATGTGGAAAACGTGCAGAACATAGGCAGCACTCCTGTTGTGATACGTGACTTTATCCTGGCGCATTACCTCCAGTATCAATGTGACCATTTACTTATTTTAGGCGATGTCACAGGGACCTATGCTATCCCGACCAATATCTATCCCTCACCTCCCACTGCCCCGCCTGAAAATGATGCCGATGATAATTTTTACACTATGCTGCTGGGGGATGACTACTTTCCCGAGATGATTTCCGGCAGGTTTTCTTTTGGAGATATCAGTGAATTGCTTACTATGACCAACAAAACCATAGCGTATGAAAAAACTCCATATATGGCAAACACTAACTGGATGCACCGCAGTCTGGTCGTAGCCGGCAACTATGCCGAAGGCGGATTGCGCCCTGTCACACCGGTCTGGATGTCACGCTGGCTGAGAGAGAAGATGCTGTCCAAAGGATATGCCCAGGTCGACACTGTGTTTTATCCTCCCACTTTGACAGGAGTCAGTGCTATCACAGCATCCATCAACCAGGGCGTGCAATACATCAGCTATCGCGGCTGGGGAGCGGCAGACGGCTGGCATTATCCTTCCTTTCATAACGTTGACTTGAACAGCTCTCTGGTTAACGGTGCCCGCATGCCCATCGTCTTTTCCATTGTCTGCAACACCGGTGACTTTGCCAATGTGCAACAGAATCCCTGCTTCGGAGAAAAATGGATGCGGATGGGAACTGTTCAGTCACCGGGTGGAATTGTTGGCTTTGTAGGTCCCTCTGATTTATATACCAAAACTAATCTGAACAACACAATCTCTTCAGGAATGTTTTCCTCCATATTTGATGACGGAGAGAGGAATATCGGAGTAGCAGTTTTGGTTGGAAGAATTGAATTGTATAAGTCTTAT
>JAWOHU010000221.1:0-11039 GCA_046485025.1 Cloacimonadaceae bacterium (SeqCode)
AGCAGCCGGAGCAGGAATTGATGAGCATGTGCACGTTCATCTGGTGCCCCGCTGGAATGGTGACTGCAATTTCATGACTGTGGTGGGCGGCAAAAGAGTCATTCCTGAAGCCTTTGACGCCGCTTACAAAAAACTTAAAACAGCGTTTCAAAATGAGTCCAAGAAAAAATCCTGAAAACTATGCCTAATCATAATCAAATCATCGACTTAGACAGATTTTTCCAAATCTCCATCCTACATGGCTCCTGCTTGAACTTCAAACCCTTTTCAAACCATACTATTGCCTTGTCTCCGCTGGCTCATTGCCAGTGGTTAGGGTGTGGCTGTCAGAGAGAGGGAGTGATGAGGTTTGACAGAATCAAGGGGTCAAAATAAATGTCACAAACTGCCAAGGTCATAATTGGTGTGGTGATTGGCATCATTCTCGTCAGTGCCATTGGAATCTTGTGGTATAGAAGTTCAGATGCGGGCAGGCGCTATCGTCAGGATGTGGAGGATACTCTTCCTGCCATCAGGATAATCCTCACCAATGGCTGCGGGTTTGAAAATCTGGCACGGGAGTTTTCCCTGTTCCTGAAAGACAAGAATGTGGATATTGTCTCTATGGGCAATACGCTCAGACCCGTTTATGACAAGACGATAATAGTTGTCCGTAAAGGCGACAATGAAGACCTCAAACGTCTGCAGAGGATGACAGGTATCGAAAGATACACATTGGCACTGAATGAAACAGCCCTGGCTGATTTTGAAATCATTATCGGCAAGGACTATGAACAATATACAAAAAGATAAGTTATACAGATTGGAGCAAAATGACTGAACTCAAAGACAAAGTGAAAATGGTGGTGGAATGGCTGGTGGAAAAGAAGGCAGAAAACATCTCCACCTATGATTTCACTGACAAAGGCTTTTTTACTGATGTGGTTATTATTTGTGAAGGTCAGGCTGATTTGCACGTCAGAGCCATCGGCAATCACATTCTGGATATGGTGAAGGAAAATCACTTCTCTCTGCTCAGCAAGGAAGGAATCGAATATTCACACTGGGTGCTGGTGGATTTGGGCGAAATTATCATTCACATCTTTCTGCCTGAAACCCGTCAGTATTACAAAATTGATGAATTCATCACCAACTATCTGAACAAGATGGAAAAGATCGAGAAATAGTATGATCAGACAATTTATCTATGAACAGGTTCTGGCAGCTCTCGACAAGCTCAAGATGTCGCATGACAAAGAATTTATCATCGAGATTCCCAATAATCCAGAATTTGGAGATTTCTCCACGAATGCAGCTATGATTCTTGCCAAGGAGAACAAATTTGCGCCTAAAAAACTGGCGGAAAAACTGGTGGCAGAACTTAAGAAATCCAAAAGTTTCAAGAAGGTGGAAATCGCCGGTCCGGGATTCATCAACTTTGTGATTGCACCGCTGCAGTTGCATGAACTGCTGTGGAAGATCAATTCTGCTCAGGATGAATTCGGCAACTCTGACTATGGCAAAATGGAAAGAGTGATGCTGGAATTTGTCAGTGCTAATCCGACCGGTCCTCTCAATATCGTCAGTGCCAGAGCAGCAGCTTTTGGAGACACTTTATACCGCGTGATGAAAAAGGTCGGTTATGACCCGGTGCGTGAATTTTACATCAACGATGCTGGCAATCAGGTCGATATCCTGGCGGAATCTGTTGAACTCAGATTGAGAGAACTGCACGGCGAGAAAATGGATGAATTTCCTTATGAAGCTTATCATGGAGAATATGTCAAACATCTGGCCCAGAGGTTGAATTCACTCGAGGGCGTCCGCGTCTTTATGATGCCTGAAAAAGAGAGAATGGAACACCTGAAAGAATTTGCCCTCAATGAAATTCACGCCATGCAGCAGAACAGCCTGGAAAAATTCGGTGTTACCTTTGACAGTTGGGTCTCGGAAAAAACAATCCGCACGGAAGGTGTGGTGGAAGAGGTCCTCAGCTATCTGGCAGAAGCAAACTGCACCTATGAAAAAGAGGACGCCATCTGGTTCTGCTCCACTCAGTTCGGTGACGATAAAGACAGAGTCCTGATGAAATCTGACGGCTCCATCACTTATTTTGTTCCTGACCTCGCTTATCATCTGACTAAGCTGCAAAGGGGATTTACCAAATTGATAGATGTGTTCGGACCTGACCATCATGGCTATGTTCCTCGTCTCAAAGCTGCTTTTAAAGCTCTTAAATATGATGAAGAAATGCTGGAAGTGATATTCCTGCAGCAGGTCAATTTGTTTGAAAGCGGCGAGCGCATTAAGATGAGCAAACGGGCAGGCAAAATCGTAACTATGGACGACCTTTTAAACGTTGTCAGCAGAGATGCGGCACGGTATTTTTTCATCGCCAGAAAAGCCAATGCTCATCTGAATTTTGACCTCGATCTGGCGCTCAAAAAGAACAACGAAAATCCTGTCTATTATTGCCAATATGCTTATGCCAGAATCCACAGCATCCTGAAGAAAGCTAAAAAGGACAAAGTTCTGCCCAAGAGCTGGAAAAAGGAATACATTGCCAAACTGACCAAACCGGAAGAACTGGGGTTGATCAAAAAGATGTCAGAACTTCCGGAACTGCTGACCAGCATTGCAGAACAGCGTGAACCTTATCGCTTGACGGTTTTTGTGGAAGAGCTGGCAGGTCAATTCCATCGTTATTACTCCAGGTATCAGATTGTCAGTGAAAAACATAAGGAACTATCTAAAGCGAGACTGATGCTGATTGACAACGTCAAAAACATTCTGGCACTCTGCTTTGACCTGATGGGAATCAGTGCTCCGGAAAAGATGTGATGTCAATTGGCTTCCGAAGAATGAGGGAAGATGACCTTGACGCTGTATATAAGATTGAAACTGAAACTTTCAGTAATCCCTGGCTGAGGGAGTTTTTTGAAATTGGACTGCAGCATGACAGCTTTGTGGCAGAAAAAGACAATGAAATTGCAGGCTATATCTGTGCTTTGCAGGTTCTGGACGAATGCACCATCACCAATATCGCGGTCAGAACTCAGAACCGCAGGCAAGGTATAGCAGTGTATATGATAAAGAATGTGGAAGAGATGATGGATAAAAGAGATGTCCGTTACTACTATCTGGAAGTGAGAGCTTCCAATGTGGCGGCGCAAGCATTATATCATAAACTGGGCTATGGAAAAGTCGGAATCAGAAAAGACTATTACCATCATCCGACCGAGGATGCCATTGTTATGAGTCTGGATAAAAGTGGGTTCAAAAGCAGATGAGAGACTTTGATTTTCTGGTCATCGGCAGCGGAATTGCGGGGCTGATCTATGCTCTGCAAAGCTCAAAACTCGGATCTGTTGCCATTATTACCAAGAAAAAGCTGAATGACTGCAATACCGATTATGCCCAGGGTGGAATTGCAGCTGTGCTGGACTCTCATGACTCCTTTGAAGAACATATTCAGGATACCTACATAGCAGGAGCCGAGCTTGGCAAGAAAGAAGTCATCAGACAGATCATCAGCGAGGGACCCGCTCTGCTTAAATATCTGATCGACCTGGGAACTGATTTTACCAGAAGAGACGAAAATTATGACCGCAGTCTGGAAAATCTATCTCTGACCAGAGAAGGCGGACATTCGCGCAACCGCGTTGCTTATGCAGCAGATTCCACCGGGCATCAGATTATGGAAGCACTGATCAAAAATTGCAGAAACAACTCCAGCATCGAGATTTTCGAAGACCATATGGCGGTAGACCTGATCACTCAGCATCACATCCCTCAAATGGATGGTTTCATTCCCGGCATTACCTGCTGGGGCGCTTATGTGCTGAATACTCAGACCAATCAGGTTGAAGTTTTCAAAGCCAAAAAGACAATGCTGGCAACCGGCGGCGCAGCATGTATTTATGCTCATAACACCAATCCCGATATTGCCACGGGTGACGGCATGGCAATGGCTCGTCTGGCAGGAGCAAGATTGTCGAATATGGAATTTGTGCAGTTTCATCCGACTGCTTTTTATCAGGCGGATGGAGGGACATTTCTTATCAGTGAAGCTCTGCGCGGAGAAGGAGCAATCCTGAAACTGCAGGATGGCAGCACTTTTATGGAAAACTACCATCCCATGGGCAACCTGGCTCCGCGTGACATTGTCTCACAGGCAATTGACACAGAGCTGAAAAGAAGAGGCGATAAATACTGCTATCTGGATGCCACTGGCGTAGATAAAACTGAATTGAAAAAACACTTTCCCTATATAGACAAAATGTGCAGCGAACAGGGAATTGACTTTACTTCTGCACCCATTCCTGTTGCTCCGGCAGCGCATTATTTCTGCGGCGGTATATTGTCCACCATTGATGGCATCACTGATATCCGCAACCTGTTTGCAGCAGGTGAAGTGGCTTGTTCAGGGCTGCACGGAGCCAATCGTCTGGCATCAAATTCACTCTTGGAAGCACTGGTCATTGCATATCATGCAGGCAATCATCCTTCCAATCTGGAAGAGGTGAATTTCCCTCCCATCCCTGAGTGGAGAGACCAGGGTCAGTTCAATGAAAATGAATGGGTCGTGATCTCCCACAACAGAGAAATCATCGGCACCATCATGCAGGGTTATGTCGGCATCAGAAGATCCCGCAGGCTGCTGAAGTATGCTCTCTCCAGAATGGAAAACATCTTTAACGAAATCAACAACTTCTACCAGCATAATACGGTGCGGAAGGAAGTTATCGAAACCCGAAACATGGCTGTCATCGCTTCTATGGTCATTCGCAGCGCTTTAACCAGAAAAGAAAGCAGAGGCGCACACTTCGTGATTGACTATCCCCTTAGAGACGATGCTAAATATAAAATCGACACGATAATATGATGAAAAAATATAAAGGCTATTTCATTACTTTTGAAGGCATCGAAGGATGCGGTAAAAGCACTCAGGCAATGCTCTTGGCAAGCGCTTTGAGAGAAAAAGGTTATGAAGTTCTGCTGACCCGCGAACCGGGCGGACCTGCCATCTCTGAAGCTATCAGAAAGATATTGCTCGATCCTGAAAACTATGAAATGCTGCCTGAGACTGAAATGCTGCTCTATATGGCAAGTCGCAGTCAGCACACAGGTCAATGGATTCTGCCCGCTCTCAGAGAAGGGAAAATCGTCATCAGCGATAGGTATTTTGATTCCACCATTGCCTATCAGGGAGCAGCCAGAGATATTGATTTTGATATGATTGAGACTATCACCCGGTTTGCTACATATAGTACGGATCCGGAGTTGACTTTCCTGATTGATGTTCCGGTTGAGATTGGTCTGAAAAGAATTCAATCCCGTAAGCTGGACAGACTGGAAATGGAAACTGCCGATTTTCATCAAAAAGTGCGGGAGCAGTATTTATTTATTGCCTCAAAATACGCTTCCAGATATAATGTCATTAATGGTGATGACATGGTTGATTCCATTCATCAGATGATTATTCTAAGAACTATGGAAATGATAGACAAAATAAAAACTGACAACCCTGATTAGGGTTTTCTATATAGGAGTTTACTATGGCTAATCGAAATTCAAGACCATACATTATGGCTTTGCTCATCATCATCTGGCTGGTGGGCGGTGTATTTATTTTCAAGGCAACCCAAGCTTATGCAGTCAACGAGCCAGGCAAATCAGATATCTACACTAATCTTCAGTTGTTCAATGAAGTCCTGATCAAGCTCAAGCAGAATCATGTGATAGAGCCCAATGACGAGGAAATCATCAAATCCGCAATTGAAGGTATGCTGAGTGCGACAGATCCTCATACCACTTATTTCACGGCAGATGAATTCTCTGATTTTACTACCTCCACAAAAGGTGAATTCGGCGGACTCGGCATCCAGATTGATAAAAAGGGTGATTACATCACAGTCGTATCTCCGATTGAAGGAACTCCCGCTTATCGTTTGGGTCTGACTGCAGGCGACAGAATCATCAGAGTGGATGGAGTCAGCATTGTTAATTCCAACACTGATGAAGCCATCAAAAAGATGAGAGGACAGGTCGGAACAAAAGTTACTCTAACCATATCCCGTCCCGGTATAGCAGAGCCGATGGATTTTGAAATTACTCGTGAGACCATCAAAATTAAAAGCGTGCCCTATTCTTTCAAACTGGACAACGGGGTTGGTTATATCCGTATAAGTCAGTTCAGCGAAAGCACAGATAAAGAATTGAAAGCTGCATTGGATACTCTGGAAACTCAGAATATCCGCGGCTTGATCATTGACCTGCGTTTCAATCCGGGCGGACTTCTGGACCAGGCGATTGATACTGTTAATGAATTCATCGGACCCAATAAACTCGTGGTGGAAACCAAAGGCAGAATCCAGAGTTCCAATCGTCAGTATTTTACGCGCTTCCCGCGACAAGTAAAGGATTATCCGATTGTGGTGTTGATCAACGAAGCTTCTGCCAGTGCTTCAGAGATTTTTGCCGGCTCTCTGCAGGACTGGGACACAGGTCTGATAATAGGCAAACCCACTTTCGGCAAAGGCTCTGTCCAGCAGCTTTTCCCTCTGTCCAACGGCAACGGGATAAAAATCACGACTTCTTATTATTACATCAAGTCCGGCAGATGCATTCACAAAGAGATCAATGATAAAATCCTGACCGGAAAAGAAGTCTCTGAGGAAGAAAAACTTGCTTCCGATAAGAAAGCACGAGATCAGATCTATTATACAGTCAATGGACGTGAAGTTTTTGGCGGCGGTGGCATCACTCCAGATATCGAAATTGCACCTGACCTGCTGACGAATTTTGGAGTGGAACTGCGCCGGAAAAACACATTCTTCAATTTCGCCGTGGATTACATGGTCGAACACAATCATCATGTGGAGCCTGATTTCAGAGTCGATGATGCGCTTATGCAGCAATTTCTGGATTTTGTGACAAAGCAGGATATCAAGTTTAACCAGGCTGATGTGGACAGCGCTGCCACCTATATCAAGACTGCTTTGGCCAGCGATATCATAGGCAAACAGTATGGCGACCAAGCAGCCTATAAAGTTACTCTGCATATGGATGCCCAGTTCCAGCAGGCGGTAGCCCTGTTTGATAAATACAACACTCTTGAGCAGATGTTTGCTCACGCCAGTCAGCTCAAGAAGAAAGAGAAGTAAGCCGATGAATGTTACCAAAGATATCCACCAGATGCTCATCTACGCTGTTGATGACGACACCATAAATCTGAAACTTCTTAAAACAATTCTTTCTCAGATTGATTTCGAAAGGATTGAACTAATCTATTCCGGAACAGATTTGTTGAAACAAATCAACATAGAAATCCCCGACCTTATTCTGCTTGATATCATGATGCCGGGTGTCAGCGGTTACGAAGTTCTCAAAAAGATCAAAGAGAATCCCGAGCTCAGGCATATACCTGTAATTATGATTACTGCAGCGCCTCTGGAAGAAGATATGGAGCCTCTGCGCAAGAGCTTTGAATTGGGTGCCATGGATTACATCAGCAAGCCGTTCTCTGCCATCGAACTGGTGATGAGGGTCAAGTCAGCCCTCTTTCTTGAAAAACAACGCCAGGAACTGGACACTGCCCTTAAAACCATTCGCACCTTGGAAAGACTGCTTCCCATCTGCTCCTACTGCAAAAAAATCCGCTCCGATAAAATGAACTGGCAGGAAGTCGAGGTTTATATCTCTGACCACACGGACACTATGTTTAGCCACAGCATATGTCCGGATTGCTATGAAACATATGTAAAACCTCAACTGGATACTCTGAAAAATAAGAAATGACAACACCTATCTGATTGATAAACATAGTAATTGCTATTTATGCTGTTGATTTTTATCAACTATCGTTGATAATTATTTACAATACAAGTCTATACTAATAACTGAATCCAATCCTATCTTACTGTAAATCAAGCAAATATAATTTGCTCTTCCTTTGGCTCTTGCTTTGCCTAATAAAGGAGTACTTTATCTTCAACGGCAACCTCTTTTTGCCGTTATTCTGAGTAAGTTTCCTCAACTTACTTGACCTCCTAAGTCAAAACCTGAAGCCCTCTTAAGGTCTTAAGAGGGCTTTTTTTTGCTTAGAAAAAAAAGGGGGGGGGGTCTCAGTCTCTGATGATGGGCAGAAAGACCAGTTTGTAAGGCTCTTTGAGTTTGTTTCCGCTCAGATCTGAGGTCTCCTGCTCGATGGTTAAAACACAGGATTTATAGTTGGCAAGAGGGCTTTCCGGTTGGATCTGATAGGTGGGGCTGTTGGATTTGATGATACGGAAAGGAAAAATCTGTTGGGATTCAGTTTCTGTCAGAGTTGCCTTGAATAAACTGACCGGAATTATCTCCGAAAATGTTATATCCAGAACAGGTTGCAGATTATTGACGGAAGCGCCGTTTCTGGGATGGGTGGACAGCACTGTCGGGGCAATGTTATCAGGCTTTGAATTGGCTGAAATAGTAATGCTGCTTTCCGGATTTACATTGCCTTTGCCATCGCTAACATTTGCTATCGAGAATTTCAGGTCTACGGTGTCTGTCTCTGCAGTCAAAACTGTTATCTTATCAGCATTATGATGAATGGCAAAGACGCGCAGTTTTTCCTTGGTTTTTGTGTCTTCAATTTCTAATTTTTCAAAGGTTTTGACAGCTTTATTCATTACAATCTGATACTCTCTGTTTGAGACCCCGATCACGGTTCTGATTGCGGCTTTGACTGTGTCAGCATAGACCAGGTTCAGATTGTAATTCATCACAGGCTGGTCGTCTATGATTGTCTCACTGTAGGGCTCGATGGTTGAATCATAACGCCCGTTCAGGTTCTTGTCTATAAAAGCCTTGAGCTGATATTGCATCGGATTAAGTGCATCCAGGGCATAACTGTTTCCTGTGAAGCCCGTAGTCAGCACCAGCAGAGAATCGCCAGACAACAGATTGACCTGAACCGGCAGTCCGTTATCGGCTGGATCTTCATAAGAAATACTGCCTGAAACCCTGTTTAACTGCAGTTTGCCGTGTCTGTATATGAGGGTCTGACTCTTATCCAGAGCATTGCCTCTCACGTCCTTGATTCTGTTAGTCAAAGCTATGTAATAGTTTGTATCTTTTTCCAGCGCTTCCAGAAACTTGACGGTGATGATATTAGCATCATACTCGATTTTGGTGTTCCTGACAGGGGGATAAATATAAAATCCTTTCAGAAACGAAGCTTTATCCACTGTTTTGGAAAAAGTAAGCTCCACTTTCTGCTCATCAATCTCGGCAAATTCAGCCGGAATGGAAGCCAGGATTTTCAGTTTATCAATGTCTTCTTTTCCACCGGTAGGGCTTTGTTTACTGCCGCATCCGCTCAGAAAGATTATCGCCAAAACTGAGACAAGGATTAGTAAAAAAGCTGCAGATTTAAAATCCGTTCTCATGCAGAAACTCCTGATTCAGAAAGGTTTGTTGCTTGTTCCTTAAAATGTATTTCCCAATGACATCATATTCCAGATTGACCTTGCTGCCGAGGGAAAGTTGTTTCAGATTGGTATTTTCTAAAGTGTGCCCGATCAGAGCGACTGAGAATCTGTTTTCCTTCAGCTCAGCAATGGTCAGACTCACTCCGTTGACAGCAATTGAGCCTTGCGGAACAACTAAAGCCTTATCCTGAGCCGGCAGAGCAAAGGTCAGATAGAGAGTGGAATTAACTGTTTTGGTCTCCAGCAGTGCTGAGGTCGTATCAATGTGACCCTGCACCCAGTGCCCGTCCAGACGGCTGCCGACCTGCAAAGCCCTTTCCAGATTCAGCTTTTCCCCACTCAGCCATTTATTTGCTGTGGTCTTCTGCATCGTTTCATTCATAATTTCGACTGTAAAGGACGCATTGTCAAACTCAGTCACTGTCAGGCAGATACCGTTGCAGGCGATGCTTCCGCCTGCTTTCAGATCAGTGAAAATCTGCGGTCTGGAAATCGTCAGCAGTGTTTTGCCGGAGGATTTATTGATTGTTTTAACCGGCTCGAAAGCTTCGATGATGCCTGTAAACATAGCTAGACCTTGTATCTGCGTTTCCAGGCGTTGCTTAAGGTCAGAGCGCTGGTGTATTCCAGCTCACCGCCAAAGGGGATGCCAGTCGAGAGCCTGGTCAGATTTACATTTGTTTCTTTCATAAGCTCTGAGATGTAATGGATGGTCGCCTCACCTTCCGCAGAGGGTTTGAGCGCGAGAATGATTTCCGCGGGTTTGTGTTTTTTGACCAAAGTTTCCAACTCTTTCAGATGCAGGTCATTGACACCGAATCCCTCCAGAGGTGAGAGCAGATGCCCCAGTACAAAATACTTGCCGTGAAATTCGTGCATGTTTTCAATCAGAAAGATTTCCGAGGTGGTTTCCACCACGCAAAGCAGTTTATCATCTCTATCAGGGTCAGCACAGATAGAGCAGGGATCGCTCTCTGATAGCATCAGGCACTGCCTGCAGGTGGTGAAACCGCTGACGGTTTCCTTTATGGATTCAGCAAATTCCAGAGCGCTTTCCTTCTCGCCGCTGATCAGGTGCCAAGCCAGACGCTGGGCAGTTTTTCTGCCGATTCCTGGAAACCGGTTAAAATGCTGGATCAGTTTTTCCAGTAATGGTGAGTTTGTCATAATCTAATAAATGTCATTCCTTCGAAGGCAGGAATCCATTTCCTTAAAACATGCCGGGGATTTTCAATCCGCCGGTCAGCTTGCCCATGGTTTCACTGGAAGCCTCGTTGGCTTGTTTGTGAGCTTCCTGCAGAGCTGCCACAATCAGGTCTTCCAGCATTTCCACATCATCCGGATCAACCGCCTGCGGGTCTATCTTGATACTTTTTACTTCATATTTGCCATTGATCTGCACGGTGACCATGCCGCCGCCGGAAGTAGCTTCAAATATCTGATTTTCCAGCTCTTCCTGCTGCTTCATCATCTCCTGCTGCATCTTCTGCGCCTGTTTCATAAGGTCTTTCATGTTCTTTCCGCCGGGAAACATATTCGCTCCTAGGTTTTTTTGCCATTTGCAGAAACAAACCGATATTAGTCAAG
>JAWOHU010000040.1:0-5666 GCA_046485025.1 Cloacimonadaceae bacterium (SeqCode)
ATTCCGTTCAACTTCAATCTGACCTCTTCAGACGCTCCCAATATTAACCAGAATTTCTTTGTTCCCTGCGGAACCGGTGGCACTATATTGGATTTCGAAAACTTTAATGGCAACTTCAATTCTTTAGCCGGTTGGGAATATGGAACGCCGCAGCAGACTACTCCTCATTCCGGAAGCAAACTCTGGTGCACCGGTCTGGAAGGTCAGTATGATAACAATGCTATGTTTATTCTGACCACGCCTGTCATCAATCTGGGCACGGATCCTGTGATGACTTTCTGGCATATGATGTCCTGTCAGAACTATTATGACGGCGGCAATGTCAGCATTTCCACTGACGGCGGCAGCATGTGGCAGGTCCTCTATCCGGTCGGCGGTTACAATACTTCTCTGAATGTCTATTCTTTGGGTGAAGTGGGTTACACTGCCACGGTCAACTGGGCTCAGGCTACCTTCAATCTGAATAATTATGCCAATCAGGATGTCGTGATCAGATGGCGGTTTGGTTCCAATTCTTCGGTTCAGGGCTTGGGCTGGTTCATCGATGATGTGATGATTTCTGGCTATTACTTTGCTCCTGGTGTGGTTTCAGGCAATGTGACCCTGGACTCTGACCTCAGTCCGACTCTGGTCAGACTTTCCACTGGTAACAGATTTACCACGACCCCTGACGCCGCAGGAGATTATGCCCTCTATCTGCCTCAGGCAACATATACCCTGACAGCGTCTCTGGAAAATCATATCACTCAGAGTACGCCTGAATTTACTCTCTCCAATCAGCAGTTCAGTTACATTTATGATTTCCACCTGGATTATTTGTCCAACCCCTCCGGATTAGCTCTGAGCGGTGCTTATGGCGACTCTCTGGTCTTCCTGACCTGGGTTGCTCCCGAGCCGGGAACCTATCCTGTGCAGGGTTATAGTGTCTACAGAAGATTCAATGACCATCCTTTCCTACAGGTAGGAACCTCTGCTACAACTGCATTTTCAGAGGAATTGTCTGACACCGGTATTTATTATTACTACGTCCGGGCTGTCTATGCAGAAGGGGAAGGCGCTCCCACTGATATTGTCAGTGTGGAATTTCCTTTTGTTTCGGGTGGCGACAATACAACTCCTGTTTTGGTGAATGCACTTGGTGTCAATTATCCCAATCCGTTTAATCCGACCACCTCGATTTCTTTCTCGCTGGTAAAGGCGGGACAGGCTTCCTTAAAGATTTACAACACCAAAGGTCAGTTGGTTAAAACCCTGCTCAATACTGAAAAATCTTCCGGCAGCCATACTGTGGTCTGGAATGGTTTGAATAATGAAGGCAAAGCAGTTTCCAGCGGACTGTATTTCTATCGCCTGGATGCTCCGGGCTACAGTAAGACCCGCAAAATGATGCTGCTGAAGTAAAGTAGCTAAGTAAATACTTGTCATTCCTGCGCAGGCAGGAATCTTAAAATAAGGTGTCACTCTGAGCATAGTCAAAGAGCGACACCTTTTTTGTTAGGAATTCTATGTTGCCGGGAAAAACACTTTCTGCTTGACACAATTATGCTTCTCATAACAGGCTATTATCAGATATTGATAAATACATAAGTTTAATCAGATACAGGAGTTTTAGGATGTTCAAAAAGTATGTTTTGCCGGTAGTGCTGTTTGCCTTGCTGCTAACCTCTCTGCAGGCGTCTGACCTGGAGGAGACTTTACAGTCGCTTTCTCAGGACGCAGGCAGGAGCTATGTCAATCCGATGGTTTCGGCGTTTGGCTCGGATATGAACTCCGGCTGGTTTCACAAGGTGCCGCAGGCTGTGATATCTGCCTGGAGTTTTGAGGTGGGAATAGTGGCGATGTGCACGCTTTTTATAGAGGATGACAAGTATTTTGATGTGAACGGAAAGTTCAGTTTCACGCGGGCTCAGGCGGAGGAGTTGGCTCAGGATTTTGCTGATGAATCCTTTTTCAATGATCTGGTCAATCAGATTATGCTGCAGGAATTTGAACTCGGCATTACAGGACCGACCGTGATCGGCCCGTCTTATGATGAGGCAGATGACGATACCGCCATACAAGTGCATTTTGACCAGCAGACCATCACTTTTACCTATGAGGGCGAGACGATGCAGAGAGAGCTGCCGGCTCAGTCTGTGAAAATCCCTTTTGGAGGACTGCTGGACGCCTATCCTGCCATGCCTTTGGCAATGCCGCAGCTTACCATCGGAACTGTATACGGAACCCAAGCGTCCTTCAGATACTTGCCGGAAATTGTCACCGTCAAGGAAATCGGCGCGGTCAGCTATCTGGGATACGGTCTGCAGCACAATCCGGCCGTCTGGTTCACGGAACCTCTGCCTTTTGACATTGCTTTGGCTTATTTTGCTCAAAAAGTGGAAATCGGTTCCATCGTGGAAGCGGATGCTTACAATTATGGCATCAACGTCGCCAAAACCTTTGGGGAAAAGCTTATTCACGTTACGCCCTATCTGGGATTTTCCATTGAGAAATCCAAAATGCACTTCCGCTATGACTATCAGACCGGCTCGACCACTAACCAGATTCCCGAGGTCATCAACATCGATTTCAACGTGGATGGCAAGAATAAAAACAAGTTCACGACCGGACTCAGCCTGCGTTTGGGACTGCTCAATTTCAATGCTGACGTCAATTTTGCCAAGTATCCATCTGCTTCAGCCGGCTTGGCGCTTAATTTCAGCTGGTGAGATATAACCTACAAATAACAGCTATGCTAATTCAGTCATAAGTCTAAAGTCAGAGCGTAATCCGAAAGTCCGACTTGTAACAATCTTATTCTGATTTCCCTTTTGTCAGGCTAAAGGCATTAGCAGAAAGGGATAGAAGCACTATCTGCTCACTTTTACTGTCAACTAAAATCAGGAAACTTCATTCCTTCGCCCTCTTTAGCCAAAGTATATCAAAAGCATACCAAATGTATATCAAATGTATAGTAAATGTATTTTAAAGCACATTTGATATACTTTGGATATACTTTTGTCTTACATTTGATGTATATTGGGTTTTAGGGGAGAAAAAGCAAAAAAGTGAAAAAGTGGAAAAGTGTATTGTAACACAAGGGGGCAATTCGGACTTCGGGGATAAGCAAGTTTATTGGATCACGAAGTCCGAAATTCCCTTTTAAATGGTTACCCTGGGTAGTTTGCGGGGGAATTTTGAACTCCGGTATTGCATCCAGGATTCGGTAATTTCTATGATAATATAAAACATCAGATTAGTTGATTTCAAATTTAATTGACAATAGAAGGCAGATGGTTAAAATGGTAAATATGGAGAAAGTTTTGGTACAAAAGGTGGACAGTCAATACCTTAGTGAGGTGGGTGAGAAGCCCGGAATCGTGCTTTTCAATTCAGAAATTGATTTGTTGTATGTGACGGAAACAGTAAATTTGAAACGCACTATCAAGCAGTTGGAAAACCTCAAAGAAGAGGATGCCGAGGTGCATGAGCTGTTCAATCAGGCTGAAACGCTGCAGCCCTTTGCCTATAAGACCGGAACCGATGCTCTGATCCAGAAAAATCTGCTTCTGCAAAAGCACAATCCTGAGTTTAACAGACGCATCAATCTCTGGAAAAATTATGTCTATCTGGCTCTTAATCCTGCCGAATTTCCGTTTGTCAAAATCACCGAATACACTGATGAGGAATGGTTTTACATAGGTCCTTTCCGCAGCCGCTTTTTCCTGATTGACCAGCTGGACTTGATGAATAAATTGCTCAAACTGCCTTACTGCGAAGTGAAGTTCGGACCCTGTGATAAACAGTTTGCGGGCCGGTGCAGAGGCTGGTGCGAGCTGATAAAAACAGAGCTGGCACAGGACCCGGAAGGTGAAAAATCAAAGCCCCATCTGGAGAAATTGGACGCTCTGCTGAAGGAAGCTTTTGTGCATCCGGACAACAGCCTGCTGGATATGATTTTGGCTGAGAAAAAGAAGTATGACGATGATCTGCAGTTTGCCAAAGCTGATTTGCTGAGTCCGCAAATAGACATTCTGAAACGTTATAAGGAATGGCTGATTTTCCTCTATAAAATCAAAAATCTGAATTATGTTACAGACAAGACAGCCGTGAAAAACGGACAGTTGGTCAAATATAAAGCCGACGGCAAAGAGCACAGCATGCCCTTCCACAAAATAAAATACCGCGCCAATGAAGTCTTGGCGCTGAATAAAAACCTGGTGGATGAAGCCAGGATTTTGTATCAGGAGAGAATCTGATGTTTGAAAAAATAAGTAAAGTAGAAATCGTTAAACACGCCTGGCAAGGCAAGGTCAGAGACATTTATGACCTGGGTGACAGGCTGCTGATTGTAACTTCGGATCGAGTTTCCGCCTTTGATGTGGTCTTTCCAAATCTGATTCCGGACAAAGGGAAAATCCTCAACGGCATCTCTGTCCATTTCTTTCAGAATACTTCGCACATCATCAGCAATCACTTTATCAGCGCTAATCTGAAAGACTTTCCGGCGGAACTGCAGAAATACAGCAAAGAGCTGGAAGGCAGAAGCATGCTGGTGCGCAAGACGCGCGTAATTCCTTTTGAGTGCATCGTGCGAGGTTACATCACAGGCTCCGCCTGGAGTGAATATAAAAAGTCCAATACCATTGGCAATATGATGATGCCGGACGAACTGCAGGAAAGCCAGAAATTCAGCAATCCGCTCTTTACTCCCTCCACCAAAGCGGAAAGCGGACATGATGAAAACATCAGCTATCGCGATATGCTGAATAGAATGGATGGCAAAATTGCTGCGTTCCTCAAGGATAAATCCCTGGAGCTGTTCAACTATGCTCACGAAAAGATGCTGAAAGATAAAATCATCGTGGCGGATACAAAGTTTGAATTTGGCACCATAGGTCACGAAATCCTGCTCATAGATGAAGTACTGACGCCTGATTCCTCGCGCTTTTGGGATATGGACAGCTATGAAATCGGCAAGACGCCGCTCAGCTATGACAAACAGTTCATCCGCGATTTTATGTCTGCCAGCGGCTGGGATAAAAATCCTCCTGCGCCATCACTGCCTGAGGATGTGATTACCAAAACCAGAGACAAATATATTCAAATTTATAAAATCATTACCGGGGACGTGGAAAAGCAATGGTAAGAATCATCTGCATCGTGGACGACGAAGAAGAAATGCTGGAAAACCTATCCCTGGAAATGAAAGAGCAGCGCCCGGACTGGGTCATCAAGACCTTTCAGTCAGGGCTGGAAGCCATCAAGGAAATTATGAAGGGTCAGGTCAATTTGGTCGTGACAGACATCGCCATGCCTGATATGGATGGTTATGAGCTCTACTGGCGCATCAAAGATTATGATGAAAAGCTGCCTGTCATTATGATTACAGGCTTTGGCTATGACCCCAATCACGTGCTGGTACGCTCCAAACAGGACGGGCTGCAGGACATTTTGTATAAACCGTTTGACGCAGGCAGGCTGGTGGATTTGATCGAAACCCGTCTGCAGTAAATAATGACCGAGCCGGGCCTGGGCGGCCGCCATCGCGCTGCTGGCCACAGCCGGCGTCTTGGCGCTGACCCGCATCTCCGAATTTCTGTACTTCCAGTTCTGACTGCCATGGACGAACGCACCACGCATCATCGGTACCTTATCAACTTCATCGTGGTCGGCGTGCTGGCGGC